>JAKANG010000425.1 GCA_021812505.1 Pseudomonadota bacterium | reverse complement strand
GAAATGATCCCGCTCCAGACCACCGCCATGAACGAGGTCTCGACCATTGTCGGCGGCGCGGATCATGTCGAGGAGGCGCTGCTCAACCTGAAGAAGCGGATGAATCCGCGCTTCATCGGAATCTGCTCTACGGCCCTGACCGAAACCCGCGGCGAGGATTTTGTCGGCGACCTGCGCCTGATCCGCGCGCGGCGTGAGGCGGAGTTGGAAGGCACGGAAGTGGCTTTCGCTTCGACGCCGGATTTCTCGGGCGCGATGGAAGAAGGCTGGGCCAAGGCGGTCGCCGCGACGATCGAGGCTCTGGTTCCCGCCGGCCAGAGCGGGACGGTCAAGGGACAGGTCAATGTGCTCGCCGGCCTGCACCTTTCGCCTGCCGATGCCGAGGCCCTGCGCGACATGATCGAGAGTTTCGGCTTGAAACCGATCATCCTGCCCGACCTGTCCTGCGCGCTCGACGGCGCGGTGGCGGATGAATGGCGCGCGACGGCGCGCGGCGGCGTCACCGTCGAGGAAATCGCCGCCATGGGCCGCTCGAAAGCGACTTTGGTCATCGGCGAACATATGCGTGCGCCGGGACAGACGCTGGAGCAGCGGACCGGCGTCCCCAGTCTCTGGTTCGATCATCTCACCGGCATCGAGGCCTGCGACCGGCTGTGCGTGGAACTGGCTCATCTCGGCCATTGCTCCGTTCCGCCGCGTCTGCGGCGCGAGCGCGCGCGGCTGGTCGACGTCATGCTCGACGGCCATTTCTTCTTCGCAGGCCGCAAAATGGCTGTTGCAGCCGAACCTGACCTGCTTCTCGCCACGACCCGGCTGATGAACGATCTCGGCGCCGAGATTTCCGCCGCGATCACCACCACGCCCGGCTCAAAGGCGCTGACCCAGGTTCCCGCGCGCGAGGTTCTGGTCGGAGATCTCGGCGATCTTGAAGCGCGCGCCAAAGGCGCCGACCTGATCGCGACACACAGTCACGGACGGCAGGCGGCGGAGCGCCTACATGTCCCCCATCTGCGCATCGGCTTCCCGATCTTCGATCGGCTCGGCGCCGCCTACCGCCGCTCGGCCCTTTATGACGGTTCGCGCCAAGCCATTTTTGAAATCGCCAATCTGTTCCAGGCCGCGCATCGCGAGGTCACGCCGGACTCCCTCAATCCCTTCCTGTTGCGACAAAAGGAGATGCGCGCATGAACGCCGCCCGCTTCAGTCTCGTCGAGAACGAGCCCGCCCCTTCGCCGTCCGCCTTGGCCGCCGTGCGCGTGGCCATCGCGACCGGCGACATGAAATCGCTCAACGCCCATTTCGGCTCGGCCCGCCGCTTCGCGATTTATGACGTGACGACGCAGGGCTGGCGCTTTGTCGAGGCCTGCGCCTTCGACGACGTCTCGGATGAAAGCGGCAGCCACAAACAGGAAGGCGACGACAAGATCGGTCAGAAAATCGAGGCGCTGAAAGGCTGCCACCTGTTGTTCTGCCTGGCCATTGGAGGCCCTTCCGCAGCCAGGGTGGTGGCGGCGAAGATCCATCCGATCAAGATCACCCAGCCGCAACCGATCGAAGCCGTGCTGGAGCGCACCAGAACCATGCTGAACGGGGCGCCGCCGCCCTGGCTGCGCAAGGTTTTGGCGGAAGCCGGATTCGCCGCGAAAAACTCCTTCCTCGAAGAGCCGGTCTGAAAGGACGCGCCATGGCCACTGTGCTGGACATCTCCGCCGAGGACGCCGCCGCCCTGGAGCGTCCTTACGCCAAATCTCTCATCCTGCTGATGCGCGCCCAGGATTCCCACGGAAGCTGGGACTCGAAGAGCGACGCGCAGTTGCTGGCCGATTTCATTGTCACCAGGGAGCAGCGCCGCGAGATCCCGATCATCGGCGATCCCGACCCGGACGTCTTGTGGCGGATCGAGCAATTCTACACCGCCGTCGGCCTGGCGGTGGAAAAGCGGACCGGCGTCATCGCCGGCCCGATGATGAAAATGAGCCATGAGGGCTTTGGGCGTCTGGTGCTGATCGCGGGAAAGCTGATCGCCCTGTCGCGCCATTTGCGCGACGTCCATCGCTTCGGTTTCGAAAGCCTGGCGAAGCTGGTGGCCGAGGGCGAGAAATATGTCGCCCAGGCGGTCGCCGAAATCGAAGCCCATCCCGAAGTGGCGAAGATTTGAGGCCGTTTCCCGTGCGCGAGAAACGGCTAGGAGCGAATGTGACGCCGAGCTGATGCGAGGGGTGTCGATCGCGACCTGTGGCGATCGACAAAAAAGGAGAAACCCAATGTCCGACGTCGAAACCCTGAAAGCCGAAATCAAGAGACTTTCGGCGCGCGCCACGACGGCGAAGATGAACCTGCACGATTTTTCGGAAGAACTGCCGGTCAATTGGGCCGACGCGCCGAAAATCGCCGAGGGCGTGGTCGAAGCCTATGCCGCGCTCGACGCCGCGCGGAAGACGCTGAAGGAACTGGAGCAAGCCCGATGAGCGCTTTCAAGACCCGGGGCGGCGCCGACTGGACGCCCGTTTATCTGACGCAGATCAACGGCGAGACCTGCATCGGCTGCGGCCGCTGCTACAAGGTGTGCTCGCGCGACGTCATGCATCTTTACGGCGTCGACGAGTCCGGCAACGTGCTCGGAGCCGCGACCGAAGACGACGACGACGATTTCGACGGCGAGCTGAACCGCAAGATCATGATGGTGGACAATGCCGACGCCTGCATCGGCTGCGGCGCCTGCGCCCGCGTCTGCCCCAAGGATTGCCAGACCCACGCGCCCGCCGATCAGATCGCGGCCTGAAGCGATGGT
>JAKANG010000424.1 GCA_021812505.1 Pseudomonadota bacterium | reverse complement strand
CCTATTGAAATTCGGCGACAAACCGGCGAAGGTCGCCGCAATGAGCCAAGCGTGGAAAAATCTCTTGTGGCTGCAAGCCGGCTCCTGCGGCGGCTGCACCATGTCCATGCTGGAGCAAGGCGCCTCGGGCTGGTTCGCCGAACTGAAAAATTTTGGCGTCCGCCTGCTGTGGCATCCCAGCGTGAGCGAGGAGAGCGGCGTCGAGGTCCTGACGATTCTCGACCGGATCGAACGCGGCGAGACGCAACTCGATATTTTCTGCGTCGAGGGCTCGATCCTGCGCGGGCCGAACGGATCAGGAAAATTCAACCGGCTGTCGGGGACCAGCCGTTCTTTCCTCGACGTGACGCGCAGCCTCGCGACGCGGGCGGATTTTTGCGTCGCGGTGGGAACCTGCGCGGCTTTCGGCGGCGTTCCCGCCGGCGAGCCCGACCCCACGGACGCCTGCGGGCTGCATTACGATGGCGGCGAAAGCGGCGGCGCCCTGGGACGCGACTATCGTTCCCAAAAGGGCCTGCCGGTGATCAATGTCGCGGGCTGCGCGCCGCATCCCGGCTGGATCATAGAGACGATCCAGGCGCTGGCGACCGGCGATCTTGCGGCGGAGGATCTCGACGCCTTCGGGCGCCCGGCCTTCTTCGCCGCCCACCTCGCCCACCACGGCTGCTCGCGCAACGAATTCTATGAGTTCAAGGCCAGCGCGCGGGTTCTTTCCGAACGCGGCTGCCTGATGGAGCATCTCGGCTGCAAGGCGACCCAGGCGGTCGGCGACTGCAACCAGCGCGCCTGGAATGGCGGCGGCTCCTGCACCCACGGCGGCTTCGCCTGCATTTCCTGCACCGCGCCCGGATTCGAGGACGCCCGCAATTTCCACGCCACGCCAAAGATCGCGGGCCTGCCGGTCGGCCTGCCGCTCGACATGCCCAAGGCCTGGTTCATGACGCTCGCCGCTTTGTCGAAATCCGCGACGCCCGAACGTGTGCGGAAAAACGCGGAAGCCGACCGCATCGTCGAAAATCCGAGACGCGGCAAATGACCCGACTGGTGGTCGGCCCGTTCAACCGCGTCGAAGGCGATCTCGAACTCACGCTCGACATCGCCGACGGGCGGGTGAGCGAAGCGCGGGTGGCGACGACGCTCTATCGCGGCTTCGAGCAGATACTGACCGGCCGCCCCGCCGCCGACGCGCTGGTCATCGCGCCGCGCGTGTGCGGCATCTGCTCCTTGTCGCAGAGCATGGCGGCGGCCGCCGCCCTGCGCGCGGTGAGCGGAATCCGGCCGCCGCCCAATGGCGAACTGGCGGCGAACATCGCCCATGCGGCCGAGAATATCGCCGACCATCTCACCCATTTCTATCTGTTCTTCATGCCCGATTTCGCGCGCGATTTTTACGCGGGCGAGGCCTGGTTTCCGGGCGTGGCGGCGCGGTTCAAGGCAGTGGCGGGCGCAGCGGCGCGGGAGGTTCTGCCCGCCCGCGCCCGGCTATTGCACGTCATGGGGTTGATCGCCGGGAAATGGCCGCATTCGCTCAGCGTGCAGCCCGGCGGCGTCACCCGCGCGCTGGAGCTGGGCGAGAAAATGAGGCTAATCGCCATTTTCGGCGAATTTCGCGCCTTTCTCGAAAAGGTCCTGTTCGCGGCCCCGCTGGAGCAGGTCGTCGCCATCGCGACGCCGGAACACCTAGGGGAATATGCGCGAGGCGCCGGCGACTTCGCCGCTTTCCTGCGGCTGGCGGAGAGCCTTCGTCTGGAAGGCCTCGGCCGCATCGCCCTGCCGCTGATCTCCTTCGGCGCCTATCATCGGGCGGAGGGCGCGCTGTTTCCGGCCGGCCTGCTGGCGCCCGGCGCGCGGGAGCCGAGCCCCTTGCCGCCGGGCGCGATCCGCGAGGATGTCGCCTTTTCATTCCTGCATGAGAACTCGGCCGATCCGGCGCTGGCCGTCACCTTGCCAGACGCCGAGCGCGAAAACGGCTATTCATGGGCCAAGGCGCCCCGGCTTGCCGGAATCCCGGCCGAGACCGGCGCCGTCGCGCGCCAGGCCGTCGCCGGCGACCCGCTGATTCGCGCCCTGATCGCCAAAGGGACGGGAGCGTCGGGCGGAACCAATGTCTTCGCGCGGGTCGTCGCGCGCGTGATGGAGATCGCGCGCCTGACGCTTGCGGCCGGCGAATGGGCGCAGGCCCTGCAACTGAAGGAAAGTTTTTTCGCGCACGGACCCGCAGCGGTCGAAGGTGCGGGAATCGGCATGGTCGAGGCGGCGCGCGGAGCGCTCGGTCATTGGCTGACCGTCGAAAAAGGCCTGATCCGGCGCTATCAGATCGTCGCGCCGACCACCTGGAATTTCTCGCCGCGCGACGCCCATGGCGTTCCCGGCCCGCTGGAACAGGCCCTGGTCGGGATCGAGACGGGTGAGGCTGGCGCCAAGGCCCCGGCGATCCAGCATGTCGTGCGCTCGTTCGACCCCTGCATGGTCTGCACGGCGCATTGACCTGGGTTCTTGCCGATTCGTTCGGAGAGAAAAGTTTGTTTTCATTTGACTGGAAATAAACTTTCTAAGGCTTTCGGCGGTTTCCTATGCCATGTTTTGATTTTTTTAAATAACGTGTTGAAATAAAAGCATTTAAAAAAATAGCGCAGGCTCCCGCCGGCTTGGCGCCTCTCTTGCTCATGTCTCTCTAACCGCCGCTCGGATTCGACCCGGCGCGGAAAGAAAGGACGGGGAGGCGCTTCATGGCTGTCGCCGAAACATTCTACGAGGTCATCCGCCGGCAGGGGATCACCCGCCGCAGTTTCACC
>JAKANG010000423.1 GCA_021812505.1 Pseudomonadota bacterium | reverse complement strand
ATATCGGGCGACGACGGAACGCCGTTCATTCGGACGCCGCCAAACCTGGCGTCGGGAATAAAATCAGCCAACGGAGGAACAAGGTGACGACCGCGACGAAAGCCCCCGGTGAGGCCGGTCATGAAGGCGCCTTGGTCAAAATCGCAATCGGCTTCACGGCCTGGGCAGAACGCTGGTTCCCCGACGCCTTCATCTTCGTGGCCATCGCTGTGGTCGTCGTCGCGCTGGGGGCTTTGGCGAATGGCGCTTCCCCTGTTTCCATCAGCCTCGCCTTCGGCAATGGCTTCTGGAGCCTGATCACCTTCACCATGCAGATGGCCTTCGTCGCCATCGGCGGCTATGTCGTCGCCACCTCCGCCCCGGCCGCGCGCCTGATCCGCGGCCTCGCGGCCTGGCCAAAATCGGGCGTGAGCGCCGTGGGCATGGTCGCCGCCATCAGCACGACGGCCTCCCTGCTCAACTGGGGCCTCAGCCTGATCTTCAGCGGACTGCTGGTTCTCGCCCTCGCCCGCCGTCGCGAACTCCGCATGGATTACCGCGCCGCTGGCGCGGCCGCCTATCTCGGCCTGGGCTCCGTCTGGGCGCTCGGCCTGTCCTCGTCGGCGGCGCAACTTCAGGCCAACGCCGCGAGCCTGCCCAAGAGCCTGCTGCCGATCACAGGCGTTATTCCGTTCAGCGAAACGATCTTCCTTTGGCAATCCATGACGATCGCGGCGATCATCATCGTGGTTTCGATCGTCATCGCGACCTGGTCCGCGCCCGGTCCGGAAACAGCGCTGACGGCGGAAGCGATGGGAGTCGATGTCACGCCGGAAGGCGCGATCGACGAGGACCGGCCGACCCAGCCGGGCGAATGGCTCGAACATTCGCCGATATTGACCCTTCTGCTCGTCCTGCTTGCGAGCGGATGGGTCATTCACGAATTTTCGCGCCAGAGCGCGATGATCGCGATTTCCAATCTGAACACTTATAATTTCCTGTTCATCATGGTCGGCATGCTCCTGCATTGGCGACCCGCGCGCTTTCTCGACGCCGTCAAGAAGGCGGTTCCCGCAACCTCGGGCGTCCTGATTCAATTCCCGTTTTACGGGGCGATCGCAGCCATCCTCACCCAGCCGAAGAACGGCGCCGGCCTCACGGTTTCGGATCAGATCGCGCATGCCTTCGTAAGCCTGACGACCCAGCACGTCTATCCGCTCGCGATCGGTGTTTATTCGGCCATTCTCGGCTTTTTTGTTCCCTCGGGCGGCGGGAAATGGCTGCTGGAGGCGCCCTATCTGATGCAGGCGGCCAATGACCTGCGCGTGCATCTTGGGTGGGCGGTGCAGGTCTATAACGCCGCCGAGGCCCTGCCCAACCTGATCAACCCGTTCTGGATGCTGCCGCTTCTGGGCGTGCTGGGCCTTCGCGCCCGCAACCTCGTCGGCTTCACCTTCCTGCAATTGCTGGTGATGCTGCCGCTCGTGCTCTTCCTGCTTTGGGCGTTCGCCTATACGCTCGATTATCATCCGCCTGTGACGCCGTGAGGATCGTCCTCAAGCGGCGCCGCGCCGCTTGAGGACAAGGCGCCCGAGGCCCAACTGCTGGGCGGTGACGCCCAGCGCCCTGCAGCCGCCGATCATCGCGCCGCCATAGACGACGAGGCCGACGAGGCCGAACAGCGCCAGCGCGATCAGGCTGCCGAACACGCCCATCCTCGCGCCGAGCGCCGCGAAAGGCGACTGGAGCCAGAGCGCGATATTGGCGAGGACGACCGCGGCGGTCGCCGCCGCCAGCGTCACGCCCTTGAGGATGTCATCGGGCTGGAACAGAAACCGGCGCAGGCCGATGATCGCGAGCGCGGCCAGATTGATCCAGGCGTTGGCCGAGGTCGCCAGCGCGATGCCGACCGCGCCGAGCGGCTTGTAGAGCAGGATCTTGAGCAGCAGGTTGATCGCCAGCGCCCCGAGCGACACCAGCATCGGCGTCTTGGTGTCGCCCATGGCCTGAAAGCCCGAGCGCAAGGCGTTGATCGCGACGATCGCCACGAGCCCGGAGCCATAAGCGCGCAGGACGGCGGCCGTGGCCAGCGAATCGCCGGCCTGGAAGGCGCCGTGCTGGAACAGGGCGCGGACGATCACGTCGGGAATGACCATGAAGGCGACGACGAAGGGGGCCGTCAGCGCGAAAGTCATGCCGAGCGTGCGGTTCTGGGCGGTGAAGGCGCCTTCCCAGTCCTCACGTGCGAAACAGCGGCTCATTTCCGGCAGCAGCACGGTGCCGGCGGCGACGCCGACAAGTCCGATCGGCAGTTGATAGAGCCGTTCGGCGTAATAGATCGACGACATGCCGCCGGTGTTGAGCATCGAGCCGATGATCGTGTCGGCGAACATCGCGATCTGGAGGCCGGACGAGCCGATCACCGCCGGGCCGAACATGCGGAAGAAGGCGCGGACATCCGCGCTCAAGGTCGGCCGCGCGATCTTTTCCATGAGGCGCAGCCGGCGCGCCGAGAACATGAGCAGGGCGAGCTGGGCGAGTCCCGAGGCGGTGACGCCCGCCGCCGCCGCATAGGCTGCGTTGGGGAAGAGAAAGGCGACGGCCAGGAAGGCCATGGTGACGACATTGAGCAGCACCGGCGCGAAGGCCGCCACGGCGAATTTGCCATGGGCGTTGAGTGTCGCCGAATGCATGGTGACCAGAGTCACGCAGAACAGATAGGGGAAAGTGATTCGCGTGAGGCGAACGGCGAGATCGAATTTTTCCGGATCGGCGGCAAAGCCTGGCGCCATGAGGTGAACGAAGCCCGGCATGAACATCCAGCCAAGA
>JAKANG010000422.1 GCA_021812505.1 Pseudomonadota bacterium | reverse complement strand
CCCTGGCGACCACGCCGAGCTTCGGCCGCCCGCGCCCGCGCGGCGCCTCCGCCGCCGCCGGCGCGGGACTCCCGGGGCTTTCGCGAAAGTCGGGATCGACCTGCCGTCCGGTCGCATCGTCGAACACGAGGACCCGCGCGCCCGGGTCTGCGGCCAGAATCTGGCGCGCGACGCTAGCAACGAAAGCGTTAGAAACGCGGGCCACGCGCTGGGTTCCAACGAAGATACTGCAAAAGCCCGCGTTCATGCGGTTATTTATACCCGGACGATTTTCGTTGGTCAATTTTCATCCGGGCAAAATAGATCCTCCGCGCCTTCAGCGCCCTTCCCAGCCCCATTTGACGAATATCGCGCGGCCTTCCTTGCTTTTGAGGAAATCGACAAAAGCCTTGACCTTGGGATTGGCCGCGCCCTTGCGCGTCAGCAGGACGCCGGTGTCGCGATAGATGCGGTATTGTTCTTCGATCGGGACGACATCGGCGACCCCCGGATTGGCGACGCTCCAGATGTTCCACACTAGCCAGGCGTCGATGTCCTTGTCGGTCTTCCATCTTGCGAGCGCCACGGAACTGCTTGTGGCGGCGGGAAAGACCATGTTGCGGCGGAAGGCCCGAACCATCTCGATATCGCCCGTGCGGCCCACAACGTCCTCCCACAATCCGATCTGACCGCCATGGGCGACGACGAGGATTTTGACCCCGGTCTTGAGCAGATCGTTGATGCCGTGGATGCCCTTGGGATTACCTGGGCGCACGAGGATCACCACCGGGCGCAGGTAAAGCGGCTCGGCCGTGCTTGGATCGAAGGCGTTGGGAATGGCCTTGGCGTATTCGTGCACCATGTTTTCCGAGCCGGTGTAAAGGACATCGGCGTCGTTGCGCGCCTTGTCCACCCAGTTCGTCGTCGGCCCGGAAGCGACGACCACGCTGACGTCATTGGCGGCGCCAAAGGCCTCGGCCGCTTCTCTCACCGCCGGCGCCGGTCCGCCGGGACCATAGACGAAAATCATCGGCTTCTGTTCGGCCTCCGCCGCGCCGGCGACCCCGGCGAGAACGAGCGCGACGAGAAGGAAAACAAAATTTTTCATCGGAACCTCCGCTCCTGCGCCGCAAGGTTAGCAGCCCTGGCGGCGGAAACGAAAGCCGCGTTTCGACTGGGGTTGAGGCGACTTTTTCAGTTCCCGGCGCGGTTGCGATATGCGGGCGCGCGGCGGCGCCATCGAAGGGAAGAGGATCGGGACGCGGGCATGACTGAGACGCTCGACTGGCCCTCGCCGCGATGATCTGGGCAATCCTGCTCCTCGGTTATGTCGCGCAGGCGATTTCCCATCCCGCCACGGCGCGCGAGGAGTTCGAGCACCCGGTTCAGGGCGGAGCGCCGGCCCTTGCTCGGCGTCTCGACCTTGCTGATCGTCCTCGCCGTCCTGCCCTATTCACGGCTTATGGCCCGGCGCCTCCGCCGCCGGCGGGAACGGCTGGCATCTCGCCTTTTCGCTCTGGCGCACCGGCTATATGTGGCGGGGCCGGCGCGGCCCGATTGATGACGTCCCGACGCTTTATCTGCCGACAGTGGCCGGAAATTTCACCAGCGCCGCGGCGCTGGGCGCGCTCGGCCATCCCGACTGGGGCTGGCTGTGCCCGGGCTCGGGTCTGTTTTCATGGCTGGCGATCGAGCCGCTGATCATCCGGCGTCGCGGCGGCTCATGCGCTGACGATCCCGGTTTTCGCCGCCGCCAATCTGTTCATCGGCTATCTTTTCATCCGCGCGGCCCTCCTGTTCGCCGGGCGACTGCTCGCGCGACTCCGACAACGCAAGACCGGCGCGAACGGCGCCATTCCCTGGCGCCGCGACTTGATCTACTTAAGCGGGATGACAGAGCGACAGAATTCCACCCCCGCCCCGATCCACATCATCGGCGGCGGGCTCGCCGGCTCCGAGGCCGCCTGGCAGATCGCGCGCGCCGGCGTTCCCGCCGTGCTGCACGAAATGCGGCCCCAGCGCGCCACCGACGCCCACAAGACCGGCTTTTGCGCCGAACTGGTCTGCTCCAATTCCTTCCGTTCCGACGATTCGGAAGCCAACGCCGTCGGGGTTCTGCATCGGGAAATGCGCGCGCTCGACTCGCTGATCCTGCGCTGCGCCGACGCCCACAAGGTGCCCGCGGGAGGGGCTCTGGCGGTGGACCGCGACACATTCGCCGCCGCCGTGACCCACGCGCTGGAAAGCGAACCGCTGGTCGAAATCCGTCGCGAGGAAGTGGCGGGCCTGCCCCCGGCAGAATGGGACAACGTAATCGTCGCCTCGGGGCCTTTGACCTCGCCCGCGCTCGCCGAGGCGATCGGCGCGCTGACAGGCGAGGCGGAACTGGCCTTTTACGACGCCATCGCCCCCATCGTGCATCGCGACTCGATCGACATGGGGAAGGCCTGGCTCCAGTCGCGTTACGACAAGGCCGGGCCCGGCGGAACCGGCGCCGACTACATCAATTGCCCGCTCGACCGCGACCAATACGAGGCCTTTGTCGACGCCTTGATCGATGGCCCCAAGACCCAGTTCAAGGACTTCGAAAAAACGCCCTATTTCGACGGCTGCCTGCCGATTGAGGTCATGGCCGAGCGCGGCCGCGAGACCCTGCGCCACGGGCCGATGAAGCCGGTCGGCCTGACTAACCCGCACCACCCAACCGTCAAACCTTACGCGATTGTTCAGCTCCGCCAGGATAACGCATTGGGAACGCTTTATAATATGGTCGGTTTCCAGACCAAGCTGCTCTATGGCGCGCAAGTCGAGACATTCCGGAAAATTCCCGGTCTCG
>JAKANG010000421.1 GCA_021812505.1 Pseudomonadota bacterium | reverse complement strand
ATGCACCGGGACGTGTTCGACCTCGATTCTCTTGAGATTGAGCGCGATGCGCACGCGATAGGCCGCCGAGGAGCGGAAATAGCCAAAAAGCTTCATGTCGCGCCGTCTGTCCGGGCCGGGCTCTTTTCGGAACGAAAGCCCGCGCCATATGAAAGAGGACGGCCATCATAGAACAATTTCGATGGGCGTCAGAGGGAGAGCCCGATGCGGAGGGCAAACCGCGAGGCGGAGCCCCAAAACCCGCGCAATCGCTATGCCGGCGCGCGGCGCAATGCCGATTGGACCATCGACCAGGACTTGCCGTCCTATTCGGCGCAGGAGCACGACCGGTGGCGGCGCCTTTACGCCCGCCAGGCAAAGCTGCTGCCAGGCCGCGCCTGCAATGCCTTTCTTGAAGCCAAAACCAGGCTTGAACTCTCCGGCGACGGCATACCCGATTTCGCGCTTCTGTCCGAGAAACTGTCGGCCTTGACCGGCTGGCGCGTCGCGCCGGTCGCGGGGCTCATTCCCGACGACGCCTTCTTCGACCATCTCGCCAACCGCCGCTTTCCTGCCGGCGCCTTCATCAGGCCCGAGGCGGAACTGGACTATCTGGAGGAGCCGGACGTTTTCCACGACGTGTTCGGCCATGTGCCGCTGCTCGCCGATCCGGTCTATGCGCAATTTCTCGAAGCCTATGGCAAGGGCGGGCGCCGGGCGCTGGGGCGCGGCCAATTGCACCATCTCGCGCGCCTCTACTGGCACACGGTCGAATTCGGCCTGATCCAATCTCCGGGGGGCTTGCGCATTTTCGGCGCGGGAATCATGTCCTCGCCGGCCGAAACGATTTTTTCGCTCGAGGATTCCTCGCCCAACCGGATCGGATTCGATCTCGAACGGGTCATGCGCACCAGATATCTCATCGACGATTTCCAGCAGACCTATTTCGTGATCGAGAATTTCGAAAAACTGCTCCACGCCTGCTACCAGGATTTCGCCCCCCTTTACGAACGTCTGCGCGCCGCGCCGGACATCGAGGCGCATGCGCTCGTCGAGGGCGACCGGATCATCACGAAGGGCGATTTCCATTATTTCCGCGCCAAGGGTAAGGCGCCCGCTTCCACGGCTTGAGGCGCCGGACTCACACAAAACTTGCGGAACAAAGCCAAAAGACTATGCGCGGCGTTTGGCGAAAACCGGCATCCACTTTTTCGGACGCCGCTCTGGCCGACACGCCCTATTCTCCCGCGATCATCTTGCGCGCGGCATCCCGCAAGGCGGCGCGCGATCCGTCTTCGGCGTAGAACATATGACCGCCGGCAAGGGCGACAAAGACGATGCGGTCGGGCGCGCCGACGGGCGCGCTCTGGTCGAGCAGCAGGCGCGTCCCGAAATAGGGCGTCACGAGATCGCTGAGTCCCTGGGCCACAAGAACCCTGACATGCGGGTCGAGCGCCATGACGCGCCGCAGGTCCGACAGGGATTCCTGGCCGCGCCGGCCCTGCCCCCAGTCCCAGCGCCCCGCAACCCGATCATTGAGAATCTCATAATTGGCGTCGCCGATCGGCCATTTGAGCCGTTCCACCACCAGTTGCTCCATGGCCTCGGCGAGCGGCGCGCGCAGCGCGTCGAGGACGGGGTCGGCCCAGCCGGACGATGACCGCGCCGGATCGGGATTGAGGCCGCGCGTCGCCCCGTCATAAGAACTCGCAATGGTGCGGCCGGAAGGGTCGGACTCGCGGGCCCAATCCGCCGCGCTAATGTGGCCGCCGAGCCGGCGCAGCTTTTCCGGCGCAAGGCCGGTCATGGTGGAGAGGCGGCCGACGATGCGCTCCAGCGCCGCGGCGTCCTGCGGACCGCGCAGCAAGTCGGAGAGATATTCGCCGCGCGCGTAATCCTCGGCTTGAGCGAGCGCGGCGCGGTCCTTTGCGCCCGAACGGCTGGCGACGAGAGACGGCAGCAGCGCGGCGTCGAGCAGCGGATTGTCGCGGCCATCGATCCAGGAGAAGTCCAGCGCCGGCGAAAGCAGGATCAGGCCGTCGATCCCGATATTCTCATCCTCTTGCAGCAGGCGGGCGATTTTCGGCGCCCGGAAGCCGCCATAGCTTTCGCCAAGCAGATATTTGGGACAGGCCTGGCGGTGCTCCTGCACGGTCCAGCGCCGGATCACCACGGCCAACATTTCGACGTCGCCGTCGACCGACAAAAATCTCTTGCGCGCCGATTCCTTGCTTGGCAGGCGCGAATAGCCGGTTCCGGGCGGATCGATGAAGACCAGGTCGGCGAAGCCGAGCCAGCTTTCCTGATTGTCGACAAGGCGCGGCGGCGTGGACGGAACCGCATTCACGAAAGGCAGGCGCCAGGGCCCGACAGCGCCGAGGTCGAGCCAGGCCGAACCGGCCCCCGG
Organism: Pseudomonadota bacterium; assembly: GCA_021812505.1. Next base: position 431 of record JAKANG010000421.1, on the reverse strand, counting down.
ACCGCCGTTGAAGACAAAGACGACGGGACGGCAAGAGGCGGGCGACTTGCCCGCTTCAGCCTTCGGCGACTCGATCGTGAAGGCGAGCGTGGCGATTTCTGCGAGGATTTCTCCAGATTTGGCGTCCTTGACCGGCGTCGCCGAAGCTGTCGCCTTGAACTCAAAGCTGCGCCCGCCGATCACGACGCTCTGTTCCGTGACCGACGCCTCTGGCGGAGACTCGCGCTTGGGCTCGGCCGGCGCGGCGGGCGCCGCGGCGCCGAGCAGCAGGATCGCGCAAGCCAGGGACAAGAAACGCGGGACTGTCCGAAACGGCCTCAACTTGCGCCCCCCGTTCTCCGGACCCTCGCCGGCCGGACTTCCTGCTCGATGGCGCCGAAAATCGAACGTCCGCCTTCGTCGCGCATCTCGATGCGAACGCGGTCGCCCGG
>JAKANG010000420.1 GCA_021812505.1 Pseudomonadota bacterium | reverse complement strand
ATCGCCTTCGGCGTGCGCCGCCTCGTCGTCGCCGGGGGCGAAACCTCGGGCGCCGTGGTCTCGCGCCTCGGCGCGAAGCGCCTGCGCATCGGCCACGAGATCGCGCCCGGCGTGCCCTGGACGCTTGCCGAGGGAACCGGCCCGACGCTGAAACTGGCGTTGAAATCAGGCAATTTCGGCGGCCCCGCGTTCTTCGCCGAAGCCTTCGAGACGGCATGAAAGAAGCGGCCCTGCGTGAGGCGATCGCGGAAGCCGGGCGCAGCCTATTCGCGCGCGGCTACGCCGTCGGCACCGCGGGCAACATCAGCGCGCGGCTCGAGGACGGCTTCCTCATCACGCCGACCAACTCCTCGCTCGGCACGCTCGACCCCGCGCGTATCTCGAAGCTCGACGCGCGCTTCCAGCACGTCGCCGGCGACAAGCCCTCGAAAGAGGTCTTCATGCACCGCGCCTTCTTCCAGGCGCGTCCGGCAACCGGTGGCGTGGTGCACCTCCACTCCACGATGGCCACCGCCATCGCCTGCCTCGCGCAACCGGGCGAGCGCCGCCCGATCCCGCCGCTCACGCCCTATTTCGTGATGCGCATCGGCCGCGACCTTCCCGTCGTGGCCTACTTCCGTCCCGGCGATCCCGCGATGGAGGAAGCGATTGGGGCCGAGGCGGCCAACGCCAGCGCCGTGCTGCTCGCCAATCACGGCCCGGTCGTTGCCGGCGCCTCGCTGCGCGACGCCGTCGCCGCGGCCGAGGAACTCGAGGAAGCGGCGAAGCTCGCGCTGCTGCTGCGCGGTGCCCATCCGCGAGAGCTCAGCCCCGCACAGATCGACGACCTGCTCAAAACCTTCGGCTGATGCCCAAGGATTAAATGAAAAGCGGGCGCCCCTTGTGGGGGCGCCCGCCATGCTTCGGTCCGTGTCGGCGGATCAGCTCATCGGAGCAGCAGCCGGGGCCGCGGCCTTCTTCGGCGCCGCGCGCTTCGCCGCGGGCTTCTTCGCGGCGGCCTTCTTCGGCGCGGCGGCCTTCTTCGCCGCGGGCTTCTTCGCGGCTGCCTTCTTCGGCGCGGCCTTCTTCGGGGCTGCCTTCTTCGGGGCCGCCTTCGCCGCGGCCTTCTTCGCGGCCGGCTTCTTCGCGGCGGGCTTCTTCGCCGCCGGCTTCTTCGCCGCCGCCTTCTTCGCCGGGGCCTTGGCGACCGCGAGCTTCGCGGCCTTCTTCGCCGGCTTCTTCGCCGCGGCCTTCTTTGCCGGGGCCTTCTTCTCAGCCGTCTTCTTCGGGGCTGCCTTCACCGCGAGCAACGCGGGGCCGCCCATCCTCTCTTCGTCCTTGGACACGTCGGTGGACTCCTTGTGATGTGCCGTGTGTTGTGGGCCGGCGGAAGCTACGGACCCAGTGGCGAGCGTTGGCGCATCGCTACATGGACCGCGGACCGGAGAGGTTGCCCCCGGAGACGCTGCTCTGGATCCGGCGCGCCGATCGCGACGCCCCGTATCGCCAGGTCCCGTCAGGCAAACCGTTTCGGTCCGGCGTGCACCGGACACCCCCACCTTCGCAACGATGTCTTTCGCAACGATGCGGCGTGCGGCGTCCGGCTGGCGGCGGGCAAAGCTCTCTCCGGTGCTGACCAGCGGTACACTGCGCTCGATCCGGACAAGACTGCGGCCCATCGACCGTACCTTCCCTGTCGCACGCAACCCTGCCGGTATGCTCGCAACGCAAAACGAAATTGACGCGATGCGAATCGGACGGGGCTGCGCTGTTGCCGCTATCCGCCTATCGCGGCGCGCGTGTCAACGAAAACACGCATCACAGGCGCGCTCAGGGAAAAAATTTTTCGCCGCGCCTCGCCGGTGCAACACTGCGGCGATGCTGCCTTGCACCGCCGCGGCGCCGCCTAACTCCGAAATTTCATAGCTTGCGTCAAGAGAATTCTTGACGTCCGCAACGTCACAGAAGTCCCGCGCGGCCTGTCTCCAGCTTTGCCGCGGGGATCGCGACGTTGACCCCACCGAGCGCGCCCGCCGGCAGGCTCGCAAGGTCCTGCACCGTTTCCAGAAACCGATTCGCCTCGCGCGGCGCCACGATGCCCTCGGTCAGCGTGCGGAATTTGGCAATGTAGTCGGCGCGCGCGAAGGGTTTCGCGCCCAGCGGATGCGCGTTCGCCACCGCCATCTCGTCCACGATCCGCTCGCCATTCTTCATCGTGATCTCGAGCCTGCCGCCGAACGCCAGCTCGTTCGGGTCCTTCGCGTGATAGCGCCGCGTCCACTCCGGATCCTCGCGCGTCTCGATCTTGTGCCACAGCCGCACGGTCGAAGGCCGCGTCGCACGTTTCCGAGTGTAACTGTCGACGTGATGCCAGCGCCCGTCTTCCAGCGCCACCGCCAGGATGTACATGATCGAGTGATCCAGCGTCTCGCGGCTGGCGTTCGGGTCCATCTTCTGCGGATCGTTGGCACCGGTGCCGATCACGTAGTGCGTATGATGTGATGTGTGGAGCACGATCTTTTCGACCTGCCCGAGATCCGCGATCCGCTCGCGCACGCGGAACGCGAGGTCGATCAGCGCCTGGCTCTGGTATTCTGCGCTATGCTCCTTGGTGAAGCTCGACAGGATCGCGCGCTTCGCTTCGCCCGCCTCGGGCAGCGGCACGTGGTATTCCGCGTCGGGCCCGTCCAGCATCCAGGCGATGACGGAATCCTCACCCTCCCAGATCGGGCTCGGCGCGCCCTCGCCGCGCATCACGCGATCGACCGCCTCCACCGCGAGCTTGCCCGCATGCGCCGGCGCATACGCCTTCCAAGAGCTGATCTCGCCTTTGCGCGACT
>JAKANG010000419.1 GCA_021812505.1 Pseudomonadota bacterium | reverse complement strand
GCCAGCAGATCGCCACGAACGCCGCCGTGAAAAGGCCATTACTGACGATGAAGACCGCCGGCGCCGAGGTTGGCGGGAAAAAGACGACGCTGGCGATCACCAGTGCGCCATAGGCTCCGAAAACGAGCCAGCCCTGCCATGTCCCCGGCAAGCCCCAGCCGTAACCGTAGCGTTTCGCCGGAAACCAATATTTCCTTGGGCCGCGGTCCATGGCGCGGGCGTCCTCATTGTTGGGCCGACAGCGCGCGCCGCGTCGCGATCAGGCCCGCCGTCGAGCCGTCGAGGCCGGAGAGGTCGGCGCGCGCATCCGCGACGAGGGGCGCGAGGCGATTACACAGTTCCTTGCCCAGCTCCACGCCCCATTGATCGAAGGGATTGATGTCCCAGAGCACGGATTGCACGAAAACCTTGTGCTCGTAGAGCGCGACGATGCGGCCGAGCGTGCGCGGGTCGAGCCGGCGATAGAGCAGGATCGACGACGGCCGGTCGCCGGAAAAGACCTTGTGCGGCGCGAGCTCATCGATCTGCGTCGCCGACAGGCCCTGGGCGCGCAATGTTTCGCGCACTTCGGTCTCGGACCGCCCGCGCAAAAAGGCTTCGCTCTGGGCGAGACAATTGGCGAAGAGCAGCTCGTGGTGCGTTTCGTCGGCCTCGGTCGGCTCGGCGGCGACGAGGAAATCGACCGGGACCACTTCCGTGCCCTGATGCAGGAGTTGGAAGAAGGCGTGCTGGCTGTTGGTGCCCGGCTCGCCGAAGACGATTGCGCCGGTGGCGCGCGGCGAGGGCGCGCCATCGCGCGTCACGCTCTTGCCGTTCGACTCCATGTCGAGTTGCTGGAGATAGGCGGGGAAGCGGGCGAGGCGCTGGTCATAGGGGATGACCGCCTGGGCCGGGAAACCCCAGATATTGCGGTGCCAGACCCCGATCAGGCCCATGAGGACGGGGATGTTGTGGGAAAGCGGCGCCTTGCGGAAATGGACGTCGACGTCATGGCCGCCGCGCAGGAAGTCCTCGAATTTTTCCGGGCCGATGGCGATGGCGAGGCTCAGGCCGATCGCAGACCACATGGAATAGCGTCCGCCGACCCAATCCCAGAAGCCGAAGACCCGGTCGGGGCGGATGCCGAAGACGGCGACCTTGTCGAGCCTTGTGGAGACGGCGGCGAAATGGTCGGCCACGGCCGCCTCGCCCAGGGCCGTCGCGATCCAGCCTCGGGCGCTCGCCGCATTGGCCATGGTCTCCTGGGTCGTGAAGGTCTTGGAGGAGACGATGAAAAGCGTGCGCGCGGGGTCGAGCCCGGCCAGGGTGTCGGCGATGTCGGCGCCGTCGACATTGGAGACGAAATGCGCGCGCAGGTCCGGGCGTGTGAAAGGCGACAGGGCGCGGGCCGCCATGGCCGGGCCGAGGTCGGAGCCGCCGATGCCGATATTGATGACATCGGTGATCGTGTCGCCGCGCGAACCGCGGATCGCGCCCTCGCGCACGGCCTCGGCGAACGCGGCGACCTTGGCGCGCTCGGCTTCGACCGCCGGCATGACATTCTCGCCGCCAACCCGCGCCGGGTCGCCGGAGAAATCGCGCAACGCCATATGCAGGGCGGCGCGCGCTTCCGTGTTGTTCACCTTTTCGCCGGAGAACAGGGCCTCGCGCCGTTCCTCCAGCCCTGCCGCGCGGGCGAGGTCGAACAGATGGCCAAGCGTCGCTTTGGTCAGGCGATTTTTCGAGAAATCATAGAGCAGATCGTCGAGGCGGGCGGAGAAATGCTCGAAGCGCTGCGGATCTGCGGCGAAGAAATCAATGGTGCGATGGGCTGCGATCTCGACGCGGTGGGCTTCCAGCGCGGCGAAGGCGGCGTTTCGATCCATGTCGTCAACCTGAGGCAGTGTTTTCCGTCGGGCTGGACCTTAGCTTGCCCGGAATGAAAAGGACAGGCGGTCTCACGGGCTTTCCGCGCGGCTGGGCGCGGGCGGCGCCTCGGCCGATTCCTTGGCCGCGCGCCGCCACGGCCAGCAGCCTTCGATTTCGGTTTCGAGCGAAAAGCTCAGGAAAGTTCGAATGAGCACGATGCCGGCGAGCAGGCCGACGCTCTCGACGGTCAGCGGCGCGGTGATGGTCGAGATGATGTCCGCGCCGACGAGCAGTTCGAGCCCGAGCAGGATGCCGCGCCCGATGTTGGAGCGGTAATCGGTATAGGCCGATCGCCAATCGCCTTCGCGCGCGCCGTCGCGGACAAAGATGATCGTCGAGAGCAGGATGCCGCCAACGACGATCGCGACGCCCGCAAGTTCGAGCGCCTTGGCGATCTGGTCGACGAAGGCATGGATCGGTTCGGCCAAGATTCCGCTCCGAATCGGTCGCCAGTCCAGCCGGCGCCAGCCTCACCTTAGCGGCTGGATTGGCCTTGGCCAACGGGCGGGCGTCCATCGAGCCTCACAACCCGACTTGCCGCTTGCTCCGCTCGCAAAATTGGGTTTCATGCCCGCATGGCTCCTCCCATCCTCACCCTTCAGGGCGTCGGCCTGACGCTTGGCGGCAAGCCGCTCATCGAGTCCGCCGATCTCACGGTCGAGCGTGGCGACCGCATCTGCCTCGTCGGGCGCAACGGCTCGGGCAAATCGACCTTGCTCAAGATCGCCGCCGGCGAGATCGAGCCGGACCATGGCGCGCGTTTCTTCCAGCCCGACGCGACCGTGCGCTATCTACCGCAGGAGCCCGATCTTTCGGGTTTCGAGGATGTCTTTTCCTATGTGATCGCCGGCCTCGGGCCAAGCGACGCCGATTACCGCGCCCATTACCTGCTCGACGCTCTCGGGCTGACTGGCCATGAA
>JAKANG010000418.1 GCA_021812505.1 Pseudomonadota bacterium | reverse complement strand
GCGCTGCTCGACCAGGTCGGATTGGCCGGCGCCGAGGCCAAATATCCCGCGGCCATGTCGGGCGGCATGCAGCAGCGTCTGGCGCTCGCCCAGGCCCTGATGCGGCGGCCGAAAATCCTGCTGCTCGACGAGCCTTTCGGCGCGCTCGATCCAGGCATCCGGGCCGACATCCAGGCTCTGATGCAAAGGCTTTGGAACGAGACCGACCTGACGGTGGTCATGGTGACGCATGACCTTTCCGAGGCATTCCGGCTCGGCACGCGCATCCTCGCGTTCGAGCGCAGCCGCAACCGGCCAGAAGAGCGCGAGCGCTATGGCGCGACGATCGCCAAGGACATCGCCATCTGGCCGCCGCGCATCGCCGGAGGCTCCAAACGCTTCAACCGCTCCGGCCGGGACGACCCGGCCAAGACAGGGGCAAGTTCGGGACGGCCCGAGGTTCAGGCCTCATGAGGGGAAAATGGTTCTCACCGACGAGCAGAAGGCGGAAATCGCAGTCAATCGCGCCAATTACGAAAAGCTGAAAGCGGCCGGCCAGGGCGCAGCGCCCCGGGCCTTGCCGGACCTTACGAAAAAGGACGGCGCGCCGATTCCCGACGAGGCGATCATCGCGCGCGAAACGGTTCCCGGCGGCTGGTATTTCTACGGCCGGCTCGATCGCGGCGATAGCCTGCGCCTGTTCAGCGCCGACGGAAGCGCGGCGGTCTCGGTCGTGGCGTGGAACGTCCATGATGTTTCCGAGCGCATCAACCACGCCGACACGGTGAAGGTGCAATGGAGCGCGGCCCTGCGCAAAGGCCGCGTGATTCTGTCCGACATGGGCAGGGTTGTGTTCTCGATCGTGGAGGACACCTGCGGCGCCCATGATGCTTTGGTCGGCGGCTCGACCGCCGCGACCAATGCCAAGAAATATCGCGGCGATTTTCGCAACACCCGTGACAATCTCATCCTCGCGGCGGGCAAGCTCGGCCTGTCGCGCGCCGATCTTCCGCCGCCGGTCACGTTTTTTGCGCCGCTCGATGTCGATTCCTCTGGCCGCTTCGTCTGGGAAGCGGCGAAGCGCGCGAACGGAGATTTCATCGATCTGCGCGCGGAAATGGACCTGCTGATTGCTCTGTCCAACTGCCCGCATCCGTTCGATCCCGCGCCCGATTACGCGCCCGGGCCACTGGACCTGACCCGTTTCAGGGTTCCCGTCGCCGCCGACGATTTCTGCCGCTCGGCCGGCGCCGAGGCGATCCGCGCCTTCGAAAACACCAACGCCGCCTGAGGAGGGGAAAGATGAGCCAGATCATATGCGTCCCGTCCTCGCGCGACGTCGCCGACGCCATCCTCGATTTCGAAATTCCGGCGAAAAAGCCCTGGTCGCATTTGGTGCGACAAGGTCAGACCTTGCGCATCGTCGACAGCTATGGCCAGCAATCCGTGGACACCTTGTTCTATTGCGCCGCCGATTTCAGCGAGCGCTACAGCGCCAACGACACCTTGCGCGAACAGGGCTCGGCCTATGTCGTCGCGGGAACGGCGCTGATCTCGAACGAAGGCCGGGTGATGGCGCGGGTGACCGCCAACACGGGCGGCGCCCACGACACCTCCGCAGGCGCCTGTTCCTGCGAGAGCAACACAGTGCGCTTTGGTCATCACGTCAAATACCAGCACGCCTGCCGCGAGAATTTCGTCATCGAGGTGACGAAACACGGGCTGTCGAAGCGCGACGTGGTTCCCAACATCAATTTCTTCATGAATGTGCCGGTCACGCCCGGCGGCGATCTGGCCATCGTCGATGGCGAGTCGAAGCCCGGCGATTATGTCGAATTGGTCGCGGAAATGGACCTCCTCTGCGTCATTTCGAATTGCCCGCAGATCAACAACCCCTGCAACGGCTTCCATCCGACGCCGGTGCGGGTGCTGATCTGGGACGCGCCGGAGGCCTGACATGTTCGACAAGGTTCTGATCGCCAACCGGGGCGAAATCGTCGGCCGGATCGGGAAAACCTTGCGTCGGCTGGGGGTAAAGAGCGTCGCGGTCTTTTCCGACGCCGACCGTTTCGCGCGGTCCGTACTGGACGCGGACGAGTCTGTCAGGATTGGCCCGGCGCTGGCAAGCGAAAGCTATCTGCGGATCGACGCGATCCTTGACGCCTGCCGCAGGACCGGCGCCCAGGCGGTCCATCCCGGCTATGGTTTTCTCTCGGAAAATGTCGGTTTCGCGGAACGGCTCGCGGCGGAGGGAATCGCTTTCATCGGCCCGCGTCCCGAACATCTGCGCGCCTTCGGCCTGAAGCACAAGGCGCGCGAGATCGCCGAAAAGGCGGGGGCACCGCTGTTGCCTGGCTCCGGCCTGCTCCAAGGCCTCGAACATGCTCTCGCCGAGGCGGAGCGCATTTCCTATCCGGTGATGCTGAAAAGCACCGCGGGCGGCGGCGGCATCGGCATGCAGCTGTGCGAAGGCCCGGAATCGTTGCGCGAAAAATTCGAAAGCGTCGAGCGGACCGCGAAGGCGGGATTCGGCGACGCGCGGCTTTTTCTCGAACGTTTCGTCGCCCGCGCGCGGCATGTCGAAGTGCAGATTTTCGGCGACGGGAAGGGCCGGGTGGTCGCGCTCGGCGAACGCGATTGCTCGCTCCAGCGCCGCAATCAGAAGGTGGTGGAGGAAACCCCGCCGCCGGGCCTTTCGGACGCCATGCGCCGTCGCCTGCGCGAGGCGGCGATCGCGCTGGGCAAGGAGGTGAATTACGAATCCGCCGGCACGGTCGAGTTCATCTATGATGTGGCGCGCGACGACTTTTACTTTCTTGAAGTCAACACGCGGCTACAGGTCGAACATCCGGTGACGGAG
>JAKANG010000417.1 GCA_021812505.1 Pseudomonadota bacterium | reverse complement strand
TCCTCGACGCAGAGCATGGACGGAGTGTTGATGGTTTCGCCCTGGAAAATGCCTTCGATCAGCTTGCCGCCCTTGGTCATGCGGAAGATTTTCGGCAGCGGCCACGGCGGGGAATAGGTCTCCAGCCGTTCGACCGCGCGCGGAGAAAGGATCAGCACGCCATGGCCGCCTTCGCCGCCCAAAGCCTTCTGCCAGGAGAAGGTCACGACGTCGAGCTTCGGCCAGTCGAGTTTTTGGGCAAAGGCGGCGGAAGTGGCGTCGGCGATGGTCAGGCCCTTGCGGTCGGCGGCGATCCAGTCGCCATTGGGCACGCGCACGCCCGAAGTGGTGCCGTTCCAGGTGAAGATCACGTCATGGTCGAAATTCACTGAAGCCAGGTCGGGGATTTCGCCGTAACCCGCCTTGAGGACCCGCGTGTCTTTCAGCTTGAGCTGCTTGACGACGTCGGTGACCCAGCCTTCGCCAAAACTTTCCCAGGCCAGCGCGTCCACCGGACGGGCGCCGAGCATCGACCACATCGCCATTTCGACGGCGCCGGTGTCGGAGGCGGGCACGATGCCGATGCGGTAATCCGCCGGAACTTGTAAGACCTCGCGGGTTAGGTCGATGGCGAGCTTGAGCTTGGTCTTGCCGATCTTGGCGCGGTGCGACCGCCCGAGCGGCGCGTCCTTCAACGCTTCGAACGACCATCCGGGACGCTTGGAGCAGGGGCCGGACGAGAAATTTGGGTTTTTCGGCAGAGCGGCAGGCTTTTGCATCGAGACCATCCTCACAGATGGGCGTCCCGCGTTGGGGCGGGATGTCCCGCAAAGGCGATTACCCCTTTAGTCCTGCCCTGGTCAAGCGCGACGAATCGACGCCGGTCCGGCCGATTGCCGCATGGGGGCGCCGCTCGCGCGAATTCCCGGTTAGACTGCGGTCTCCGTCCGCAACGCCGCGAGCCGAAAAATGACCGATCCGCGAAGGCTGGAAATGACCGTGCTGATGACGCCGGACATGGCCAATTTTTCCGGCAAGGTGCATGGCGGCGCCTTGCTCAATCTGCTGGATCGCGTCGCCTTTTCCTGCGCCTCGCGCTTTTCCGGGCGTTACGCCGTCACGCTTTCGGTCGATCAGGTCACGTTCCAGCAGGCGGTTCATGTCGGCGAGCTCGTGACCTTCCGCGCCAGCGTCAACCATGTGGGCCGCACGTCGATGGAGGTCGGCATTCGCGTCGAGGCGGAGGATATTCGCAAGGGAACCCGCCGCCACACCAATTCCTGCTATTTCACCATGGTTGCGGTGGACGACGACGGCCGCCCCGTCGCCGTTCCCGCCCTCAAGGTCGAAACGGCGCTTGAAATCAAACGCAACCGCGCCGCGGAATTGCGCCGATCGCTGCGCCGCGAGATCGCGGCGCAGCTGGAAAAGACCACGGTTCACGACGAGACGGGCTGATCGCCCTTGGCGAAGTCGGCCGCCGCGGCGCCGGCGGCCCGGCCGAGCGCAAAACAGGCGGTGAGGAGATAGCCGCCCGTCGGCGCCTCCCAGTCGAGCATTTCGCCGGCGACGAAAAGGCCAGGAATATTTTTCGCCATGAGCTTTTCGTCCAGCGCCTCCCACATCACGCCGCCGGCGGTGGAAATGGCCCGCTCCAATCCGGAAACGCCCGCCACCCGCAAGGGCAGGGCCTTGATCCGCGCCGCCAGCAGGCTGGTCTCGTCCGGCGGCGGCTCGAACTCGCGCAGCAACGCGATGGCGGCCGGTCCGAGATGCGCGGTCTTGCGCAGAAAGTTCGAAAAGCTTTGTTTTTCGCGCGGCCTGGCCAGTTTTCGCGCAAGTTCCGTCTCGGTCATGTCGGGCCGCAGGTCGATTAGGATTTCCGCGCCTTTCGCCCTAAGACCCTCGCGAACCGCGCCGGAAAGGGCGTAGACCGCGCCGCCTTCAAGTCCGCGCCGGGTGACGACGCATTCGCCGCGCGCGGAAAAATCGCCAAAACGCAGCGTGATGTTCTTCAGCGGCTGGCCCTCGAATTTTTCGCGGAAATAAGGGGACCAGGCGACCAGAAGCCCGCAGTTCGCCGGACGCAACGGGCTGGACGACAGGCCGGCGGCGGCGAGCGGCGCGACCCAGCTCCCATCGGCGCCGAGACGCGGCCAGGACGCGCCGCCGAGCGCCAGAACGAAAACATCGGCCTCGACACGCTTCGGTCCTTCAGGCGTCTCGAACAAAGCGGCGCGTCCGCCAAAACCGCGAAAATCGTGGCGCGACAAAAATTTCACACCCGCAGAGTCGAGCCGCCGCAACCACGCGCGCAGCAGCGGCGAGGCCTTGAAACTTTTGGGAAAGACCCGGCCGCTGGAGCCGACGAACGTCTCTTCGCCGAGCTCCGCGCTCCAGTCGCGCAAATTCTCAGGCCCGAAGGCTTCGAGGAAAGGCTTTAGGCGTTCCGACCGGGCTCCAAAACGAGCGACGAAGGACGACCAATTCTCGCTATGGGTGAGATTCAGGCCGCCGCGCCCGGCCATCAGCAATTTGCGAGCCGGACTCGCCATGCGTTCATAAAGGGTCACGTCGAGGCCGGCCTCGGCCAGGACCTCTGCGGCGCTCAAGCCGGCGGGGCCGGCGCCGATCACGGCGGCTGTTTTTGTCATGTCCAGGCTTTACAAGTTTGGAGCGAAACGCGCTATTGCGCTCATGGCGACAAAAATCCAGATCGCGGTCGAAGACGAAGGCGCGGGGCAGCGGCTCGACCATTATCTCGCCGCCCGGCCCGAACTTGTCGCGGAAAGCCTGTCGCGCACCCGCATCAAAAGCCTGATCGAAAGCGGGCTGGTCTGGCTCGACGAGGCGCCCGCGCTGGCGCCCAAGACAAAATTGC
>JAKANG010000416.1 GCA_021812505.1 Pseudomonadota bacterium | reverse complement strand
AGAGCATGATCCCAAAAAGTTGCAGACTTTTTGAATTAGATTATGCGTCAAAAACAAAACGCTTCACACGGAACGCCAGGACCTCCCGATGCCATTCACGCCCAGCCGCCGCGCCGCCGCCGCCCTGTTCGGCGGCCTCGCCCTCAGCCCCCTTCTGCCCCGGCTTAGCGCCGCCGAACGCTATCTCGACGTGCATGGCGGGGGCAATTTCACGCCGGTCAATGTGGCGATCGTCCCCTTCGCCGGCGACGGCGGCGCGGCGATCGCCTCGGTCATCGTCAGTAATTTCAAACGTTCGGTTTTCATCAATCCTGTGGACGCCGGCGCGGCCGGGACGGGCGTCAACCCTGACGCCGCCCCCAACATGGCGGCGTTCCGGGCGCTCAACGCCCAATATGTCGTGGTTGGCCGCGCCGCGCGCGGCCCCGACGGCCGCATGAAGACCGAATTCCGCCTCTGGGACGTGGCCGCCGGAACTCAGGCCGCGGGCCAGCAATATGTCACCGACCCCAAGAATTCGCGGCGCGTCGCCCATATCGTGTCGGACGCGATCTTTTCCAAGGTCACCGGCGAAGGCGGCTTTTTCGACACCCGCATCGCCTTCGTCGACGAGACCGGCCCGCGCCAGAACCGCACCAAAAGGCTGGCGATCATGGACCAGGACGGCGCCAACGCGCGTTATCTGACGCGCGGCGACGATCTCGTGGTGACGCCGCGCTTCTCGCCCAATTCGCAGGAGCTCACCTATATGTCCTTCGGGGCGGAGGACCCCCGCGTCTTCCTGCTGAACATCGACACCGGCCAGCGCGAGGTGGTCGGCAATTTCCCCGGCATGACCTTCTCGCCGCGCTTCTCCCCGGACGGCCAGAGGATCGTCATGTCGCTGGAGCAGAACGGCGTCGCCAATATCTACAGCATGGACCTGCGCTCCCGCGCCACCACGCGGCTGACCAATTCCTCGGCGATCGACACCTCGCCCTGCTATTCGCCGGACGGCTCGAGAATTTGTTTCGAATCTGATCGCGGCGGCGCCCAGCAGATTTATGTGATGAGCGCAAGCGGCGGCGGCGCCAACCGCATCAGTTTCGGCCAAGGCCGCTATTCGACCCCCGTCTGGTCGCCCAAGGGCGATTATATCGCCTTCACCCGCCAGTCCTCCGCCGGCTTCGCCATCGGCGTCATCAAGCCCGACGGCTCGGGCGAGCGGATCCTCGTCGAAGGCTTCCACAACGAGGGGCCGACCTGGGCGCCCAACGGTCTGTTCGTGATGTTCTTCCGCAATGTGAACGGCGGCCCGCGCCTGTTCATGCGCGATATTTTCGGCCACGCCGAATTCGAGATCCCGACGCAGAGCTTCGCCTCCGACCCGTCCTGGAGCGGCCTGATCGGCTAGCGCATATTCCCGAAAAGCTGATAGACTTTTCGGATCGGAATATCCGCCAAAACAACGAGATAACAGAGCGCGTTCGACCAGACGCCCCTCGAACGCGCTCTAAGCAATCGCGCCGCCGCCCCATTCCCGCCATGAACGCCCTGTTAACCACGCCGGGAAAGATCACAATACCGCCAAGTTTCATAACCTTTCATCAAGGTTACGAAAACTCTCGCTTAACATTCGCGGTCTAGGACTTGAGACAGAACCCGCCCGTCCTTTTGTCCGGCGGGCGTATCGCGGACTAGAGCGTAACGGCGACCCGGCCGCGAGGGTTTCGACCCTGCCCTGGCCGCCAGGTAAAGGAGCGCAACGGATGAAGAAACTTGGCTCGATGGTCGGCCTGAAGCACGCCGCCGTTCTCGCAGCGGCCCTGGCTCTCGGGGCCTGCGCCAAGAACCCGACCGACATGGCCGGCCTCGACGGACGCGGCGGCGCCGGCGTCGGCGTTTCGGGCTCAGCCACGCCCGGGTCGAGTCAGGATTTCGCGGTCAATGTCGGCGACCGTGTATTTTTCGACAGCGACTCCAGCCAGTTGAGCGCCACGGCCCAGGCCACGCTGGACAAACAGGCGACATGGCTCAACCGCTATGCAAGCTACAATTTCACCATCGAAGGCCATGCCGACGAGCGCGGCACCCGCGAATATAACATCGCGCTCGGCGCGCGTCGCGCCCAGGCGACCAAGGATTATCTGGTCTCGCGCGGCGTCGCCGCCTCGCGCATCAAGACCATCTCCTATGGCAAGGAACGCCCGGTCGCGGTCTGCGACGACATATCCTGCTGGTCGCAGAACCGTCGCGCGGTGACCGTGCTGCACGGCGGCCAGAGCTGATCCAGCCCAGGCTCCCATGGTTTCGCCGGCGTCCTCGGGCGCCGGCTTTTTTGTTTCCGTGGGCAAAAAGCAACGCCGACGCCACTTTTTTACCTCATCGCGGCGCAACATATGTTAAACATGAATTCTCCCCCGCCGAGGTTTGAAAAAGGATGGTCATTTTGTCGCCGCGCGCCCTTCGTTTCGCCGCGTCACGCAAGAATTTGATCGCGGCCCTGGCCGCCGCCGCGCTCGTTTCGGGCGCCGACGCGGCGCGGGCCCAGTTCTTCGACCGCCCCGCCGCCAATGTTCCGAACCAGGGCGCCGACGCGCCGAGTCAGGACACGAGGCCAGACACTTCCGCGCTGCTGCGCGTCGACCGGCTGGAAAGCCAGGTCCGCGACCTGAACGGCCAGATCGAACAGTTGCAGTTCCAGGTCAAGCGGCTCGAAGACGCCCTGCGCAAGGTCCAATCGGACGCGGACTCCCGCGCCGGCCAGCCCTCCGACGGCGCGGCGCCGCGCCATCGCTCGGAGCCGAACGGCGATCCGGACGCCGGGGCTTCCGTCTCGGCCAATGTCCCGCCGCCGGCAGACCCCGCCGCTCCCGCGGCGG
>JAKANG010000415.1 GCA_021812505.1 Pseudomonadota bacterium | reverse complement strand
CCAAGGCCGCGACCCATGGCGCCTTGATCGCGGTGAGCAGAAAGGCGACGCCGAGCGTGGCGCGCGGATGGGCGATCACTTCCATCGGGTCGAGACTTGCGCCGACAGAGACGAAGAATAGGCCGAGCAGAAGTCCCTTGAACGGATCGATCGCGGTTTCGATGGCCCGGCGGAATTCGGTTTCCGCCAGAAGCAACCCGGCGATGAAGGCGCCAAGCGCCATCGAGAGGCCCGACCACGCCGCCACGACGGCGGTCGCCATCACGACCAGCAGGCAGGCCGCCATGAAGAGTTCGGTCGATGCGGTCGCCGCGACCAGCTGAAACAGGGGCCGCAGGACGACCCGGCCGATCCCGGCGATCGCCGCCACCGCGAGCAGGGCGGGGGCGAAAGTCAGCAGCGGCGAGGTCTGCGCGGCATGGTCGGAAAGCATGGCGACCACGAATAAAAGCGGCGCCACCAGCAGATCCTGGAACAGCAGGACGGAAAAGGTCGCGCGGCCGGTGAGGGTGTTGAGGCGTCGCTTTTCCGCCAGCACCGGCACGACGATGGAGGTCGAGGACAAGGCGAGCGCCGCGCCGGTCACGATGGCCGCTTCCGGGGCATGACCCAGAGCCCGTGCGATCAGATAGAGCGCGCCGCCGCAGAGCCCGACCTGCAGCGGGCCGAGGCCAAAGACGAAGCGGCGCAGCAGAATCAGGCGCTCCAGCGACAATTCCAGCCCGATATTGAACATCAGGAACACCACGCCGAAGGCGGCGATGGCGGCGACATTCTCATTGTCGGCGAGGACCGGAATCCGGAAGGGCAGCACGGCGTCGAGCCGGCCGAGGCCATGGGGGCCAATCAGCATTCCGGCGATGAGAAATCCCAGAACCGGGCTGACCCGCAAACGGCGGAACAGCGGCACGACGACGCCCGCCACCCCCAGAAAGAGCAAGGGCGCCTCATAGGGCTCAACATCGAATGGCGCGACCAATTGCTTCCCTCCGCGAAAACAGGATAACGGATTCTCGGAACGCGCCAAATCAAGCGCGTCGGAGACAAACGACATGTCCGGACTTCCCGACGGACTCCATCGAATCGCGCGGCTGGAGACCGCCTTTCGCCCTGGTCCTTGGGATTTCGCCACCCGCGAGGCCGCGCGGATCGACGCCCATTGGGCGCAAGCGCGCGCCGAAAATCCGGCCTTGTTCGATGGCAAGGTCTTGCTGATGCGCGACCCGGAGATTGTGTCGGCGCAGGACGGCGATGTGCTGCGCGGCGCGTTTTTCGAGACCGATTTCCGCAGTTTTCACGCATGGCGGGCCTTCGGATCGCCCGCCGACGGGGCTTTCAACTGCTTTTCCATGGCGGCCTTGCACACGTGCGACGGCGCTTTCCTGCTCGGCGAAATGGCGTCCCACACCATGAACGCCGGAAAAATCTATTTCGCCGCCGGCACGCCCGACCGCAGCGACATTTTCGGCCAAAGAGTCGATCTCGCCGCCAGCGTCGCGCGGGAAATGACGGAGGAGACCGGATTTACGCCCGACGAGGCCCCGGCGGGCCCGGGGTGGAGCGTCGTCGTCTCCGGCGCCATGATCGCCTGTATCCAGCAAAGGCTCCTGCCGCTCACCGCGCGGGACGCTTTGGCGCGGGCGGCGGATTTTCTGGCCCGCGAAAGGGAGCCGGAGCTTGTCCGCCTCCATGCCGTCTTCGGCCCGCAAGACATTGACCCGCGAAGCATGCCGGATTTCATCCAGACTTTTCTGCGCGACGCTTTTGCGGCTCAGCCTTGCGGATAGCCGTGGCGCTGTTTGCTGGCGCGCAGAAGGTAACGCGCGCGCAACTGGTCGCCGGCGTCGCAGGCGCGCTGGGCCTCGCCGATCTCGCCCTGGATTTGCGCGGCGACGCTTTGCGCGACAAAGCCGGTGGCGGCGTCATGATCCACGATGCCACGATAGCGGGCGATCTCCGCCGTGCAACCGCCCTCGGCCGCTCCCGGCGTGACGCGCAGGACGGTCTCGACCGGCGCCTGCGGCATGGCCACCTGCGGCGCGGTCCGGTCGGCGTTGCAGCCGGAAAGGGCGAGCGTCAGGGCGACTGCGGACGCCGAGGGGCTAACGCGCATGATCGAACTTACCAAAGATACGTGCCTTCGAAGATATTTCGTCAAAGCCCGCGCGCGGTCAAGGACTCGTATCACTGGGCAGCGTTCAAGTTCGAATTGCGACGGCGAGGTCCGGCCGGATATTAGCGGCTATCGAAATTCGCGGCGCCAGGGAACGCAGGCTTGTGGGCAGCGTTAACGCCTCGCGGGCGCCTCGGCGATCGGGGAGCCACGACGACATAACGCTTCAGGGGAGATCACAATGAACAGGAAGCAGTTCCTCACCGCGCTGTTGGCTGCTGGAGCCATTGTCGCCGTTGGATCGACCATGCCGCGTGTCGGAATGGCTCAGACGGACAAAGTCGCCGCCTCAATGGCGACGCTCAAAGCGAAGGCGGCAAAACTGGGTGCGCCCAAGATTGAAGGAATGGACGCTGTCGCTGGCAAGGAAGTACCAGCGTTGTATTTCGGCGCAACCAAGATGAACAATTTTTTCGACGTTGTTGACGAGGTCGTCACGGAAAACGGTGGAACGGCGACATTTTTTGTCAAGGCAGGCGACGACTACGTACGCGTCGCGACGAACGTGAAAAAGGACGACGGCTCGCGGGCGGTCGGAACGGTCCTCGACCCCAAAGGGCCTGCGATTGCGATGATCAAGGCCAGCAAACCGTATTATGGAGATGCGGACATCTTGGGAAAAAAATATGTGACGGGCTATGAACCGATCTTGGATGCCGAGAATAACACCATCGGCATCTATTACGTCG
>JAKANG010000414.1 GCA_021812505.1 Pseudomonadota bacterium | reverse complement strand
AAGGACTGATCAGGGCAGGCGCGCGTCGCCGAAACAGGCGACGATGGCGTCATGGGCCTGCATCTGTTGATCGGGGGTCAAGGCGTTGCCGGCAAGGCGCGGCCAGAAGCCCGCGGCCTTGGCGCGCGACACCACGCAGGCGCAGGTCTTTTGGCAAAGGTCGGGCTGATCCGCCTCGCGCACGCATTGCTGCGCGCATTGGCCGAGAAACAAGCGTTCCTGCCACGGCGAAACCAGGACAAGCGCGAGCAGGGCGAAAGCGCCGTAAAATACGGGCTGATGGACGAGATAGAAGAAAAGCGAATTTCGCCCGAAAAAGCTGAGGATTTTCGCGGACGATGACGCTGAGTCCCCTGTCTTTCTCGTGAAGACAGAAAGCTTTGCCGCCACCACGCCGAGCAGAACGACGCCGAGCCAGGGAAAAAGCGGCTGGTAGTCGTTGCTCGGCGGCTCGAAGGTTCCAAGCCCCGTCCACCAGAAGACCTTGGCGTTGAAGAAAGGCCCGGCCAAAAATTGGGGGGCGGCGATCGCGAGCGCGGCCAGCGCCAGAACGAGCAAAACCGGCGCGTCGACCAGCGGCGCGGCGATCAGGCTGGCCGCGGCGATCAGGTGGAGAATGCCGAAAAAGATCGGCGTTTCCGGGAAAAGCTGGAAAGAGACCGCGCTGATCGCGCCCGCCGCGGCGACAATGATCGCCCAGCGCCGCCAGAAGGCGCGGCTGCGCAGGAGTTTTCCGCGTTCGCGCCGTGAAAGCACGAGGCCGATTCCGACCAGGAACAGGAAACTCGACGCAATGGCGCGCCCGATCCAATGGAAGCCTTGCGAATAAAGCAGGGCCGGATCGATCCAGCGGAAATGGCCGAGATCCCAGGTGACATGGAAGGCGAACATCGCCCAGAGCGCGAGTCCGCGCGCCGCGTCAATCCAGATCAGACGCGCGGGCTTTGTTGCGGGCGCGAACTTGGCGGGAGGAACATTCATGGAAGGAAATGCGAGAAGATCATGTCCGGCGCCGAGAGATTGTGGCGCGAGGGGACCTGTCGCCCCGCCCAGATTTCGGCGACCCAAGCGCCGGGGAAGCTCATGACCGGGGATCCGCTCCAGCCCTTGCCGCCCTTCTCCCGCCAGCCGATCCGGGCGACGTCGGCATTGGTCTCGGTCGTGTACATCGAGCGCAGCGCTGCGAAGGGCAGGTTGTCCGGCATGGCGCCCGAATAATCGACGGCAAGCGCGACATGGTCCTGATCGACCTGCTTGACGGTCACTGTCGCCGAGCCGCCGCGCGCGAAATTCAGGGTGAAGGCCTTCTTGGCGGGATCGAAAGCGATGTCCTTGATCGCGACGATCGGGCGCGGGCCGGCGGAAGAGTCCTGGATTTCCAGCGGCCCGATCTGGAACGACGAACCATAGGCCGTCCAGCGCATGTCGCCGAAAGGCAGGGGGCGGATGCGCCAGTTGCCGTCGGCCGGATAGAGGACGAGCACCTCCTCCGCGCGCTCGCGGAAAAGCATCCACAGCTGGATATAGGCGAAGCCGCTTTCGACATGGTCGCCGACCTTGATCGGTATGTCAGTTGGGCGCCAGAAATTCCGGTCGATCAGGCCGGTCAGCCAGAGGGTCGGGGATTCGAAAAAGGTTTTGCGCGGCAATGCGCCTTCGGCGTGCGGCATGTTGCAGGCGGAAAAATCCGGGGCCCAGCGGTCCTTGCCGATCATGCCGATGAAAGCGGGATGGACGGCCTGGACCTCCATGTGCCGGACTTGCGGCGAGACAAAGTCCAATTCGACATTGTCGCGCTCGGCGCAGATTTCGGGGGTCGATTTGTTCACCACCTTGACCGCAAGTTCGGCCCCGAAATCCCTGTCGCCCTGGGCCCGTAACGGAGACGCGAGCGCCGGCGCGATAAGAAAGAGGGCGGCCAAGGCAAGATGACGTGGGGACATGGGGCGTTTCCGTGCGGCTTGTCCGGCTTTAAGCCCGCCGCGCGGCCATGGCAAGCGCCGGAAAGGCGTCGATCCTAGCGCCTCGACGCTAGCGTTTGACAAGTCCTTAAAATCATATAAAACATCATATAATATTATTAATATACTGAATTACTGTAATTTTGTAGTTAAAGTTGAATCTTGGCGGCGATAGAAACTGCGCTTGGGGCGGGCCGGGGGCCGCGCCGTTTCGCGCTTAAGGCTGGCTCTTGCGCCCTGAAATGTTTATGTAAAGGGCGAAAACGCAGCGGCGTGGCTTGGGAATTTCCGGGTAAATGACGGATATAACGTCTCTTTTCTCTTCTCCTTCGGTCTCCGGGACGCTTGCCGTCGAGCGCGCGATCGCGGAATTGCGCGCCGGCCGCCCGGTCGCCCTGACCGAGGGCGCGGCGCGGCTTCTGGTCTTTCCCGCCGAAAATCTCGACCGCGAATCCGCCGGTTTGATCGAAAATCTCGCTAAAGGCCGCGCCAATCTGGTCCTGTCCGTGCAGCGCCTGCGCCGGCTCGGCGTCGAGCGCGAGCGGCCCGGCGCCATTGCGACCCCGCGTCTCGATGTCGAGCGGGTTGGCGCTCTGCTGGCCGATGAGGAGGCGCGAATCGACGCGCCCGTGGCTTCGCCGGGCGCGGCGGAAGAGGCGGCGCTCGACCTGCTGCGCCTCGCCAATTTGCTGCCCGGCGCGATCGTCGCGCCCTTGCCGGCGCCCCTGCCGCAATTGCAGGAGGTTTCCGGCGCCGATGTCCGTTCCTACCGCGCCAAGAAAGTCCTGTCGCTCCATCTGGTCGGGCGGGCGCCGGTTCCGCTCGAAGGCGCGCCCAATTCCGAGATCGTGGTGTTTCGCGGCGGGGAGGGGCTGCGCGACCAGGCGGCGGTGATCGTCGGGAAGCC
>JAKANG010000413.1 GCA_021812505.1 Pseudomonadota bacterium | reverse complement strand
CTTTTTCATCGATCACGGCGCGGGAGTCGTGATCGGCGAGACGGCCGAGATTGGCGACAATGTCACGCTTTATCATGGCGTGACGCTTGGCGGCGTGAGCTGGTCGCAAGGCAAGCGCCATCCCACGATCGAGGACGGCGTCCTGATCGGAGCGGGCGCCAAAATTCTCGGTCCGATCAAAGTCGGCGCCGGGGCGCGCATCGGCGCCAATTCGGTTGTCGTCGAAGAAGTGCCGCCCGGCGTGACGGCGGTTGGCATACCGGCGCGGATCGTGCGCGCGCCGACGACGCGGAACGCTGGCGGCGGCCGGGTCAATCTCGACCATCATCTCATCGCCGATCCGGTCGGCGAGGTTCTGTCGCTCGTGCTGGACCGCGTCGAATTTCTGGAAGCGCGGCTCAACCACTTGCAGCGCCGCGTGAAGAAGTCCGGGGCCGCAAAAGACGAAAGAGTGGAAGGATAAACCATGGGCGTGTTGCAGGATCTGGGAAAGCTGTCTTCCGCGGAAGATTTCTTCAACTATCTCGAAATTCCCTTCGAGCCCTCCGTGGTCCATGTGTCGCGGCTCCACATCCTTCGCCGCATGGGACAATATCTCAAGGGCAGCGAGGTCGATGGCGCTTTCGACGGCCTCGACGATTCCGAGATCAAGGCGATGTGCCGCGCCCATCTCGAACAGGCCTATCAGGATTTCATCGCGTCGAGCCCGATCCAGGAGCGTCTGTTCAAGGTGCACAAGGAGGCCGTCGCGCCAAAGCCCGAGCCGGCGAGCAATTTCGTGCCGCTGACCTCGCTCAAGGTGGTCTGAGAACGGAATTTCTGATGGCTTTTAGGGCTCCCGAGCGAGAGGCCCCGGAGGCGAAGATGGATCGCGTCCCTCTTGTCATGCGGCTGGAAAGACCCGGCGCTTCTTGCGCGCGGCGGATTCTTCCGCGCGGAGGCGAAGATGGCGGTCTTCGTCATGGCTAGCCTCGACCCGCAGAGTCTTCCGCCCATGCCGGCTCTTTCCTGCCGCGCCGATGTCGCGCTGCGCGGCCTTTACGAGATTTCGAAGGTCCTCGGCGCGCCGGGTCGACTCGACGAGGTGCTTGCGCAAGTCCTTGATCTCCTGTCGAGCTTCGTCGACATGCGTGGCGCGACGATCGTCCTGATCGACAGCGTCGGCGACGCGAAGCCGGTTGTCGGCTACGGCCGTTTTGAGGCGCGGGAGGGCGGTGCGATCCTGCCGGAAAGGGCCATCGGCCGCGTGGCGACGGCGCGGTCGCCCGTGGTCGTCGGAAATGTCGAAAATGATCCTGATTTCGCGGCCTGGCCGGTCGATCCGGACGCGCCCGGCGGGCGTCAGGCGGTGATCGCGGCGCCCATATTGGATCGCGGCGACGTCATTGGCGTGCTGGCCATCGATCGGCCGTCGAGCGGACCCAACGCCGGTCATGACGAGGACGCGCGTTTTCTTGGCATGATCGCCAATATGATCGGCCAGACCCTGCATCTTTACGATCTTGTCTCGCGCGACCGCGAAAGGCTGATGGAGGACCAGAGGCGGCTCGAAAAGGATTCGCCGCGCCGCGCCGAGATGAGCGGCGAACAGGCTCTCATCGGCATTGTCGGCGCCAGCCGCCCGATTCGCTCGGTCTTCGAACAGATCAATGTCGCGGCGCGCACCCATACAACCTTGCTGCTGCGCGGCGAATCCGGCACCGGCAAGGAATTGTTCGCGCGCGCGGCGCATGATTTGTCCCCGCGCAAGGACGGGCCCTTCATTCGCCTGAACTGCGCCGCCTTGCCGGAATCCATGATCGAATCCGAATTGTTCGGACATGAAAAGGGCTCGTTCACCGGCGCTGTCGGCCAGCGCAAGGGTCGTTTCGAACTGGCCGACCGGGGCACGCTTTTCCTCGACGAAATCGGCGAAATCTCGCCCGCCTTTCAGGCCAAGCTCCTCCGGGTCTTGCAGGAGGGGGAGTTCGAGCGGGTCGGCGGTTCGCAAACGGTCAAGGTCGACGTCCGTTTCGTCTTTGCGACCAACAGGAATCTGGAAGAGGCGGTGGAGCGCGGCGATTTCCGCGCCGATCTCTATTATCGGATCAATGTCGTGCCGATCCTGTTGCCGCCTCTGCGCGAACGCCCTGAAGACGTCGCGCTGCTCGCACAGGAGTTCATTCGCCGGTTCAACGAGGAAAATGGCGTGCGCAAGCGCTTGACGCCCGCCGCGATCCGGCTGCTTCAGCGCTGCAATTTTCCGGGCAATGTTCGCGAGCTCGAGAATTGCGTGCGCCGCACCGCGACGCTGTCGCGCGACGACGCTCTGGTCGAAGGCGATTTCGCCTGCACGGTCGGCGCCTGCCTGTCTTCGACCCTGTGGAAGGATTTTTCCGCTTCGCCGCCGGAAACGCGGCGAATCCCCGAACCGGCGACGTTTGACGCCGCGGCGCGGCGCGTGCCGTCGCGGTCCGACGTGACGCGCGCGCGCGCAAGCGCCCGAACCGAGATCAACGGCGCCGGCGCGCCGGACCGCGCAAGCCTGATCAGCGCCCTGGAAAAGGCCGGCTGGGTCCAGGCCAAGGCGGCGCGGCTTCTGAACCTCACGCCGCGCCAGATCGCTTACGCGCTTACCAAGCATCAGATTCCGATCAAGAAATTCTGAGGGCTTTTAGGCCGCTCGCTCTGGCGTGAGCCAACCGCTCGCGGCGTCTTGGGCCGCTCGCTCCCGCCTGGGCCAGCCGTTTCAGACGGCGGGAAGTGTCGCAATGCCAACGCGGGCGTTGCGAAAGCTCCAAAGCGTCGTGGCGCTTGCGGAAAAGATGAGCGTTTTTCGATGGCACAAGCCTTGCTCGATCCTTGGCGACGTTCCTCCGCGCGCCTGTCC
>JAKANG010000412.1 GCA_021812505.1 Pseudomonadota bacterium | reverse complement strand
CTGATCAAGCTCGCCTCGGTGCGCGACGAAGCTCCGCTCGAACAGGCGGTGGGCCAGGCGGCGGAGGCCGGACGCAAATATATTTATGTCGCCAGCAAGATCCTGTGTGGAAAATGACTGAACGCGACGACGCCAGCCCCTGCGACTGCCCGCCCAATCCAGCGCCCGCCGAAGGCGCGGTCACCCGCGAACTGCAAATCGTCAACCGCAAGGGCCTGCACGCTCGCGCCACGGCGAAATTCGTTCATTGCGTCGAGCAGTTCAACGCCGAGGTCACGGTGTCCCGCTGCGGCGAGACGGTCGGCGGCGAGTCGATCATGGGCATTCTGACCCTCGGCGCCGGCATCGGCAGCACGATCGTCGTCTCCGCAACCGGCCCGCAGGCGCGTGAATCCGTGGACGCTCTCGCCGCTCTGGTCGCCAATAAATTCGGCGAGGACGAATAGCTCTATTCCCTGTCCTTGTCGCCCCAGCGCCAGCGCGGCGGCGCTCCGGTCAGCCAGCAGGCCGCCACGAATGCGGCCGCAAACGCGCAATTGCCGAGAACGAACTCCGCCGGCGCTTCGGTTGGCGGGAAAATGACGACGCTCGCGATCACGAGCGCGACATAAGCGGCCAGGACGAGCCATCCCCGCCAAGTTCCCGGCAGGCCCCAGCCCCAGCCATAGCGCTTGGCGGGAAACCAGTATTTCTTTTCGGACGTCACGTCTTTTCGGGATCCATGTTTTTTGGGGATCCATGTTTTTTCGGGAGGTTTGGCGCGCCGCCGCCGTTCAGCAGGCCGTCAGCGCCCTGCGCGCCGAGATCAGGCCGGCGGTCGAGCCGTCGAGGCCGGCAAGATCGGCGCGGGCGTCGGCGACGAGCGGCGCCAGCCGGTTGCACAATTCCTTGCCCAGTTCGACGCCCCATTGATCGAAGGGGTTGATGTCCCAGATCACGGACTGGACGAAGACCTTGTGCTCATAGAGCGCGACGATCCGGCCCAAGGTGCGGGGGTCGAGCCGGCGATAGAGCAGCGTCGAGGACGGCCTGTCGCCGGAAAAGGTCTTATGCGGCGCGAGCGCGTCGATTTGGCTCGCAGACAGGCCTTCGGCGCGGAGAATGTCGCGAACCTCCCGCTCGGAGCGTCCGCGCAAAAAGGCTTCGCCTTGAGCTAGGCAATTGGCGAACAGTAGTTCGTGATGCTTCTCGTCGGCGTCCGTCGGTTCGGCGGCGACGAGGAAATCGACCGGGACCACTTCCGTGCCCTGATGCAGCAACTGGAAGAAGGCATGCTGGCTGTTGGTGCCGGGCTCGCCGAAGACGATCGGGCCGGTCGCGCGCGGCGAGGGCGCGCCGTCGCGCATCACGCTCTTGCCGTTCGACTCCATGTCGAGTTGCTGGAGATAGGCCGGGAAACGGGCCATGCGCTGGTCGTAGGGTATGACGGCCTGAGCGGCGAAACCCCAGATATTGCGGTGCCATACGCCGATCAGGCCCATCAGGACCGGAATATTGTGCGACATCGGCGCGTTGCGGAAATGCTGGTCGGCGTCGTGCCCGCCGCGCAGAAAATCCTCGAACTGGTCTGGCCCGATGGCGATCGCCAGGCTCAGTCCGATCGCCGACCACATGGAATAGCGGCCGCCGACCCAGTCCCAGAAGCCGAAGACGCGATCCGGCCGGACGCCGAAGGCGGCGACGCGGTCGAGATGGGTGGACACGGCCGCGAAATGGTCGCCGACGGCGGCCTCGCCCAGCGCCGCCGCGATCCAGGCCCGCGCGGTCGCCGCATTGGCCATGGTTTCCTGGGTGGTGAAGGTCTTGGACGAGACGATGAACAATGTGCGCGCCGGGTCGAGCGCGGCCAGCGTGTCGGCGATGTCGGCGCCGTCGACGTTGGAGACGAAATGGGCGCGCAGCTCCGGCGACGTGAAGGGCGAAAGGGCGCGGGCGGCCATGGCCGGGCCGAGGTCGGAGCCGCCGATGCCGATATTGACCACATCGGTGTATGCGTGGCCGCGCGCGCCCAAAATGGCGCCTTGGCGCACTTCGGCCGCGAAGGCGGCGATTTTCGCCCGTTCGGCCTCGACCGCCGGCATGACGTTTTCGCCGTCGACCCGCACCGCCTCGCCCGAGAAATTGCGCAGGGCCACGTGCAGGGCGGCGCGCTGCTCGGTGTTGTTGACCTTTCCGCCGGTGAACAGGGCCTCGCGCCGCTCTTCCAGCCTCGCGGCGCGGGCGAGGTCGAACAGATGGCCGAGCGTGGCGCGAGTCAGGCGGTTCTTGGAATAATCATAGAGCAGATCGTCGAGACGGGCGGAGAAATGCTCGAATCTTTTCGTGTCCTCGGCGAAGAAATCGATCGCGCGCCGAGCCGCGACTTCGACCCGATGGGCTTCGAGGGCGGCGAAGGCGGCGGCGACGGCGTTGCGATCCATGTTGGAGCCCGATTCTTGCGTTTTCGTCGGGCTGGACCTTAGCCCGTGAAGCCGGCAAAGGACAGTCTTTCGCGGATGCCGCCGACGCGCGTCCCGGCCGGCCTCGGCGCGCCGGTCGCCACGCTCCCCCTCCGGTGAACTTTTCGCGCTCGCAAATGACGTTGCGGGCGGATTGCAGGCGTTTTTGTAACGGCGAATTAGGGCCTTGGCGTTTTTTATGTCTCACGCGTGGCAATTACTGGCGCGCGTCAGGGGGGTCGTTTCGTGCGTAAGGTGGCGCGTTCCTTCCAAAGGCGACTGGTTTCCTTCGCCGCCAACCGGCGCGGGGCGGCGGCGGTTGAGTTCGTCCTCATCTCCGGGCCGTTTTTCGCGATTCTGATCGTCATTTTCCAGATCGGCCTGGTTTACATCGCCGAGAATGAGCTGGAGACGGCGACTGAGATGGCCGCGCGGCAAC
>JAKANG010000411.1 GCA_021812505.1 Pseudomonadota bacterium | reverse complement strand
TAGGCCTCGCGCCTTACGAGGGATCGGCGGAAAGCGCGAGGAAATGGGTGTTGTCGCCCGTCTTCACCCGAAGCAGCACGGCGCGGCGGCCCTCCTTCTTGGCGTCGGCCAGAGCATTGACCACGTCGTCGGGACCGGCGACCGGCTTGCCGCCGATGTCGAGGATCACGTCGCCCTGCCGCAGGCCTTTCTGCGCCGCCGGACCGTCCGGATCGAGGTCGGTGACCACGGCGCCGTCCTTGCCGGCGCCAGAAACATCCTTGGCCGCTTCCAGACTGAATCCATATTTGGTCAGCGCGGTCTTGGCGGCTTTTTCCGGCATCATTCCGCCGGCCTTGGCCTGCTGGTCGTCCGGCAGTTTGCCGAGCTTGAGCTTGATATCCTTGTTCGCGCCGTTGCGCAGGATGGTCAGATCGACCTCGGCGTTGGGGCCGAGCGCGGCGATCTTGCGCGACAATTCATGCGGGCCCTCGACCTTGACGCCATCGAGGGCGGTGATCACGTCGCCGGATTGAAGACCCGCGGCCACCGCCGGCGTATTGGGCTGAACCTGAGCGACGAGCGCGCCCTGTGTGGATTTAAGGCCGAGGCTTTCAGCGATTTCCTGCGTCACCGCCTGAATTTGCACGCCGATATAGCCGCGGGTGACAGAGCCCTTGTTTTTCAACTCGGAGATCACGTCCTTGGCGACCTCGGCAGGAATGGCGAAACCGATGCCGACGCTGCCGCCCGACGGCGAATAGATCGCGGTGTTGATGCCGACGACCTCGCCCTTGGTGTTGAAGGTCGGGCCGCCGGAATTGCCGCGATTCACCGGCGCGTCGATCTGGAGGTAATCGTCATAGGGGCCGGAGCCGATGTCGCGGCCGCGCGCGGAAACGATGCCCGCCGTGACCGTGCCGCCAAGGCCGAAGGGATTGCCGACCGCGATCACCCAATCGCCGACGCGTGGCATGGCATTGGAGAATTCGACGTAAGGGTAGGTTCCCGGCTCGGTGATCTTGAGCAGAGCAAGATCGGTCTTCTTGTCCACGCCGATGATCTTGGCCGAGACGACCTTGCCGCCTTCGAGGGTGATCTTCACGTTGGTGGCGTCGCTGACGACATGGTTGTTGGTCACGACATAGCCGTCGCTCGAAATGATGAAGCCGGAGCCGAGCGCCTGTCCCTTGTGGGGGCGCTGCGGCGTGCCGTTGGGCGCGCCGAAATGTTTGAAGAAGCGATAGAGCGGATCGTCGGGCGAGAGCGGCGGCATGCCCGGAGGCAGGCCTGGCATGCCTTCCCCGAATTCGGGGCTGGCGGCCTCCGCTTTTTCGACGACATCGACCTTGACCGAAACCACCGCGCCTTTGACCCGCTCGACCAGATCGGCGAAGGAGGCGGGGCCGACCGGGGCCATGCCCTGGGTGGCGGGCGCTTCGGCATAAGCGGGAAGCATCGCCACGCCGGCGGCGGAACCGACCACCAGAGCCGACGCGCCCACCGCGCTCAGCATGACGGCGCGCAGCGGACGGCGCCGGGCGCGCGGGAACGAAGGTTCGCGATGGGAGGGTTGCGCGGACCAGTTCAACATTGAGGGCTCCATAAACCGTGACTTCATCGGACGCGGCGACTCGCGCCGCGCTTCGCAAAGGAATATGGGAGCCGTTGGCTTACGCCGCTGTTTCGGCTGGATGAAATTTTTGTAAGCTAAGCCCGCCCATCCTCCAGCAGGCTTTTCAGCCGGGCGTTTTCGTCTTCCGACAAAGGCGTGGCGGGCTTGTCCTCGACCGCTTGCCGGCTCTTGCGGCTCTTGCGCAGCGCCGCGCCCGCGCCGAGCGCCAGAATGGCGAAGGGGGAAATCCACAGCAGCAGGGTGTCCCATTCGAAGGGCGGCTTCAGCAGGATGAAATTGCCGTAGCGGGAGACGAGATAATCCTTGACCTGCTGGTCGGTGTCGCCGGCCTTCAGCCGATCACGCACCAGAATGCGCAGATCCTGAGCGAGCTGGGCGCCGGAATCGTCGATCGACTGGTTCTGGCAGACCAGGCAGCGCAGCCCCTCCGAAATTTTCCGCGCCCTCTGCTCCAGCTTAGGGTCCTTGAGCATTTCGCCCGGCTCGACCGCAACGGCGGGAGCCGCGCGCAGCGCCATCAGCGCCGCGATGGCGAGCCATAGGGTGCGCGCGCGCCCGTTCCTCGCCCACGCCCGGCGTGTGCGCCGAGCTACGGCAGGACAATGACGGCGTGAGAGAAGGCGGAGAAGCTTTTTCATCATTATTCCGCCGCCTGCGCCACGATTTGAGCCTTGACCGCGCGGCGGGCGACGCCGACGCGCAGCCGGCGGTCGCTGAGGCTGAGCAGGCCGCCGAAAGCCATGACCAGGGCGCCGATCCAGATCAGCGAGACCAGGGGCTTCCAGTAAAGCCGCGCGTCGATCGCGCCGTTGGGATTGGGTTCGGCGACGCTGACATAGATCTGGCCGAGATTGAGCGTCACGATGCCGGCCTGGGCGGTTCCCATCCGCCGGGTCGAGAAGAAGCGCTTGGACGGCGCGAGCAAAGCCACAACCCGGCCGTCGCGCTGGACGCTCATATGGGCGACGGTTTCCTGATAGTTCGGCCCCTGATTGGTGGTGACGCCAACGACCTGGAGCTGATAGGGGCCGACGTCGTACACGTCGCCCTGCTTCATCGCCACGATCTTTTCGACGCCCCAGCCCGTCGCCGCGATGCCGAGCATGGACAGGCCGAGGCCGGCATGGGCGAAAGCCGTTCCCCAGGCCGAGAGCGGCAGGCCCCTGGCGCGGAAGACCGCGTTTTTCGCCGCGCCGAAACCGGACGGAAAGATCCGGCCGACGATTTCGACGAAGGCGCCGACGATCAGATAGACGGCGAGGCCGG
>JAKANG010000410.1 GCA_021812505.1 Pseudomonadota bacterium | reverse complement strand
CGCCACCTGACCGAGAACCGCGGCGCCGGCCGCAACCGGCTGTTCGAACTCTTCCCCTACGGCTATCCCGGACAGGCCTGCAAGATCGCCGGCATGAAGCGCCCGCGCATCTGGAGCACCGGCTGATTTGACGCGCCGCCCTCCGGGCGCAGTTTTAGAATCCTGTGGAGCTTCGCGCCGAGGGGACGTTCCGATCAGCGTGGACCATCGATTCCCGCATCGCGGCTGGCCAGATCGCCGATGGCGGACCAGTCCAGCGCGCCGCCTCCATGAGCGATCAGCGTCAGAAAGCGGTCACGCAGAAGGCTCGCCAGCGGCAGCGGCACAGCCAATGTCTCGGCGGCCGACAGGGCCAGTCGGATGTCCTTTTGCCCGAGAGCGGCCGCGAAGCCGGCAGGTTCGAACTTTCGCTCGGCGATCAAAGTCCCGTAAGTGCGATAAATGGGGGCGCCAAACAAGGTCGAGGTCAACAGTTCGATATATTGGACGCGGTCGACGCCGGCCTTGCCGACAAGCGCGATGGCCTCGCCAAGGCTTTCGATTACGGCGGCGATGAGGAAATTACCGCTCAGCTTCACCAGATTAGCCGTCTTGGGTCTGTCGGAGACGACGAAGGTTTTCTGCCCAACGGCGTCGAACACCGGCGCGAGTTCGGCGAGCGTCTGCTGCGCGCCGGCGGCGACCACGAAAAGCTTGCCGGCCGCCGCCGCTTCCGGGCGGCCGAAGACCGGGGCCGAGACGAATTTCTGGCCCGCCGCGGCATGGGCCGCCTCCAGTTCTTCGGCCAGCGCCACGCTGATGGTGCTCGATGAAATATGAACCGCGCCTTCCCGAAGGCTCTCGACAACGCCGCCTGGACCAAAAGCAATCTGTCGCAGCGCGTCGTCATCCGACAGCATGGTGATGACGGCGTCGCCACGACAGGCCGCCGCGATATCGGCGGCGAGTTTCGCGCCCTGCGCGACGAGCGGCTCGGCTTTGGCGGGCGTGCGATTGAAAACCGAGATGTCGTGACCCGCTTTCAGAAGATTGGCCGCCATTCCGACGCCCATGCGTCCCAGACCGATCAATCCGACTTTCATGTTGCGCTCCAAATTCGAGATCGTCGGCGCGGGCCGCCTGGCCGAGGCTGGGCGGGACGCGCCCTGTTCCTCGGCTTGCGACCACCCAGAGAACGGGATTCCGCGGTTCCGGCGGCTCGCGTTCCGCCGTTGGATTTCCCCATGCCCAATTTCGCAGGGAAATTTCAAGACCCTTGACAGAAACGGCGGGGAAATATAATTAGTCGACTAACGATATTGAAACTTATCATTAGGCGTCTTCAATGACTCCCGAGCAATTCGTCAATAGCGCGATTGTCCTGACCCGGCGCTGGCGGGCGATTATGGACATGGAGCTCTCCCGTTTCGGGCTGACCTCGGCGACCTGCCGCCCCTTGTTCTATCTCGGCGAGCTCGGCGACGGCGTTCGCCCCAAGGATCTGGCGGAAACGCTGGAAATGGAGCGGCCTTCGCTCGGCCAGCTTGTCGATCGGCTTGAGCAGCAAGGTTTCGTCAGCCGCCGTAACGATCCGCATGACCGCCGCGGCAAAACCTTGCACCTGACGCCAGCCGGCCGGGAAATCTACCAATTGACCGCCGATGTCGCCCAACGGGTGCGAAGGGAGCTGCTGGTCGGGGTTTCCGACGCTGAACTTTCGGCGTGCATGCGGGTGTTTGGTCGGATTTTCGACAATGCGCAGCGGCTCCAGGGTCAAGCGCACGTTCTGAAGACCAGCGCATGACCGTCTCCGCCCCGAGCGCCGGGTCCGTTTCCTGCGCCGCCAAAGCCGCAAGGACTCTTCCTTCGGCCGTCGCGCCGCATGTCGCGGGCCGGTTGGCGCCGCTGCGCGCCCACGCGGCCCATCTCGTCACGCTCGACGCCACGCTCCATGCGGCGCGCACCGCTGTCGCGGGTCTCGTCGCGCTTTGGCTCGCATTCCTGCTCCAGCTGGATGCGCCTTATTCCGCCCTGACCACGGTCATTCTGGTCGCCAATCCGGTGCAGGGCATGATCCTGGAAAAGAGTCTCTATCGGCTGGGGGGAACTCTGCTGGGCGGGTTGGCCGCCCTGATCCTGATGGCGCTTTTCGCGCAGGCGCCCGAACTTTTCCTCCTCGGCCTCGCCGTGTGGATGGCGCTCTGCACGGCGGCTTCGACCTTGCTGCGCGGGCATCGCGCCTATGGCGCGGTCCTGGCGGGCTATACCGTCGCGCTGATCGCGCTGCCGGTCGCCAATGCGCCCGAGAGCGTTTTTTCCGTCGCCATGGCGCGAACCGGCGCGGTCACGCTCGGCGTGGTCTCTTCCGCTTTGATGGGGGCGCTGCTGAGCGGACATACCGCGGAGCGACGGCTTGATCGCCTGCTGCGCGACATGCTGGCCGACCTCGTCGCGGTCGGGCGCGCGGCGATGACCCCGCAATCGGGCGCCGTCCTGCCGCGGGCGATGCAGAGGCTGAGCGAGCGGCTTGGGGGACTTGATGACGCGATCCGCTTCGCGGTCGCCGAGACGCCGGTCGTGGCCGCGCAGGCGCCGTCCCTGCGCGCCGCCGCCGCCTCCCTGCATGGCGCATTGAGCGCCGCGCCGGGATTGCGCGATTTTTTCGCGCGGCGGGCGGGGCGCGCGGTAAGGATCGAGGCATGGGCGCGTCAGGCGGATTGGCTGCTCGCCCGAACCGAGAGCGTCCTGGCGCGCCAGGATCGCCCTGGCCTTGAACGCGTGGCGGCGGACCTGCGCCGGCTCGCAGACGAACTCGACGCCTTTTTCGTCGGCGAGGCCGAAGACCAAAGGGATTTGACCGAAGAGACGCTGATCGCGGCGGACCGGCTCGGCGATTTCCTGGAAGATCGG
>JAKANG010000409.1 GCA_021812505.1 Pseudomonadota bacterium | reverse complement strand
CCAAGGTCGCTTTCGAGCTCGCCCGCAAGCGCTCGAACAAGGTGACCTCGTCGGAAAAGCACAATGTGATGAAGTCCGGCGTGTTGTGGAAGGAAGTGGTCTCCGAAGTCCACGCCAAGTCTTTTTCCGACGTCAAGCTCGAACATATGCTGGCCGACGCCTTGGGCATGCAGCTGGTGCGCTGGCCCAAGCAGTTCGACGTGATCGTCACCGACAATCTGTTCGGCGACATGCTGTCCGACGTCGCCTCGATGCTGACCGGCTCGCTCGGCATGCTGCCCTCCGCCTCGCTCGGCGAGGCCGACGCGGAAGGGCGCCGCAAGGCGATGTACGAGCCGGTGCATGGCTCGGCTCCGGACATCGCCGGCAGGGGAATCGCCAATCCGATCGCCATGATCGGCTCCTTCGGCATGGCCTTGCGCTATTCCTTCGGCCTCGGCCGTGCCGCCGATCTGGTCGAAAACGCGATCGCCGACGTTCTGGCGGCGGGCCTGCGCACCGCCGACATCAAGGGCGAGGCGGCGGAGACGATTTCGACCTCGGCCATGGGCGACGCCATCGCGGGCGCGTTGCGAAAGGCGCTGTGACGGCGGTCATTTCAGGAAAACGTGAATGTCGACCTGAAGGTCGGGGTCGCTCGACTCCTTGGCGTCGTTGAGAAACTCCTCGCTATAGGCGTCGCCGGCCGCCAGGCCTTTGGCGTCGAGATAGGCGGCGATGGCGTCATAGGTGCTGTCGATGTCGTCATAGGGGCCGCGATGCTCGAACCGCAGCGCCTTGCCGCCGGGGGTCTGGGCGATCGTGACGTCGGGGCCGAGATCGAGCTTGGCGTCGGCCGGGGCGTCGACGGGGAGCATGGCGTCGAATTTGAAGGCGCTGCTGTCGGCGGTCTCGGCGAAGACGGCGAGCGGCCGGCCGTTGACCTTCAGTCCCGCCTTTTGCGCGGCGGCGCGCAATCTGGCGATGGCCTCGGCGATCCTGGCGTAGCCATCCTCCAGTTTCCCCTCGCCATGGGTCTTGAGCGCGACATGAGAGACGATTGTCTCCTCCTTGATCGAATTGTCCTCAGCGGCTTTTTCCGCCGGCGTGGCTTTTTCCGCCGGCGCGGCTTGAGCGGGGGCGGCTTGTTCGGGCGGGGCGGGGGGCTGCTGCGCGGCGAGGGGGATCGGCGCAAGGCAAAGGGCGAGGGCGAAAAGGATTGGCTGGCGCAAATGGATGATCCGCATGTTCAAGCCCCGTTCCAGAGCGTTTCGACGCGCCAATCTAACCCGCCGCGCGGCGCGGCTCTATGGTTGTCGGCGCACTTTTCTCCTATATTCCGCCTAAATCCTGAATGAACGCGCCCGGAGCGCAACATTGACCGATCTATCCGCCGCAGCCGCCGCCCCCGAAACGCCCCATCGATCGCTGGCGGGGCGCGAGATTTTCAAGATGAACGGGGCGGGCAACGAAATTCTGGTGCTCGACCTGCGCGGCGCCGGCTTTCTGCCGGCCGCCGAGGACGCGCAGGCGCTGGCGAGGGCGCCCGGGCTTGCCTATGACCAGCTCATGGTCCTGTCCGACCCGCAGGCGCCCGGGCAGGACGCCTTCATGACCATTTACAATCAGGACGGCTCGCTCTCGGCCTCCTGCGGCAACGGCACGCGCTGCGTCGCCCATTATCTCGCCGCGCGCTCGGGCGCCCACAATCTCCAGCTCGCCACCTCCGCCGGACCTTTGGCCGTCAGGCGCGAAGGACCCCTGTCCTATTCCGTCGATATGGGGCCGCCGCGGCTCGGCTGGCGCGATATTCCGCTCGCCCACGAGGTCGCGGACACCGGCGCGGTCGAACTGGAAAAATTCGGCTTGCCCGCGGCCTCCTGCGTCAGCATGGGCAATCCTCACGCCATTTTCTTCGTCCCCTCGATCGAGGCGTACGATCTCGCCGCGATCGGCCCGGCGCTGGAGCATGATCCGCTCTTTCCGCAGCGCGCCAATATTTCGCTCGCCCAGGTTCTGTCCCGCGACGCGATCCGCCTAAAAGTATGGGAGCGCGGGACGGGCCTGACTTTGGCCTGCGGCACGGCGGCCTGCGCGACGCTGGTCGCCGCCGCCCGCGCCGGCCTGACCGAAAGGCGCGCGACCATTTCCCTGCCGGGGGGCGATCTGGTCGTCGAGTGGCGCGCGGACGATCACATCGTCATGACCGGACCGGTGGAGGTCGAATTTTCGCGCCGGCTCACGCCCGAAATTTTCGCGACATGACCGAAAAAGTCGAAGTCGTCACTTTCGGCTGCCGCCTCAATCTCGCCGAATCGCAGGCCATTCGCGACCTGGCGGCGCAGGGCGGCGAAAGCGGCCTCGTCGTCGTCAACACCTGCGCGGTGACGGCGGAATCGACCCGTCAGGCGCGTCAGGCGATCCGTCGGCTCAAGCGCGAGCGGCCCGAGGCGCGGATCGTCGTCACCGGCTGCGCGGCGCAGATCGAGCCCGAAAGTTTCGCCGGAATGCCTGAAGTCGCCCATGTCATGGGCAATGCGGAAAAGACCCGCGCCGTGTCGTGGAGCGGCTTTGCGCGAAGAATCAATGTCGCGCCTGTCGCGGAAGCCTCGCGGCGCGACAATGCGCCGGCACCGGTCCTTTCGGCGATCGAGGGCCATACCCGCGCGTTCCTCGCGGTGCAGAACGGCTGCGACCATTCCTGCACCTTCTGCGTCATTCCCGCCGGGCGCGGAGGATCGCGCTCGGTGACGCCCGAGGCGGCGCTGGCTCAGGCAAAAAAATTCGCCGAGACCGGCCACAAGGAAATCGTCCTCACCGGGGTCGATCTCACGTCCTGGGGCCAGGATCTTTTCGGCGCGCCCCGGCTCGGCGCTCTGGTGCGACTGTTGCTGCGCGAACTGCCGAATCTG
>JAKANG010000408.1 GCA_021812505.1 Pseudomonadota bacterium | reverse complement strand
AAAGGAGATCGATCGTCTTCGTCCGACATTTCGCCCAGAGCGGATGCCGCCTCATTTGGTCCGAAATGACCCAAGGCGGCAGGTCCTTTTCCTCGCCGCGCAACCGCATCCCCTTCGCCCTCGCAACTATTCCGCCCGGGGCGCTGGCGCGCAGCCCGGCTCGGAAGCAGACCCCATCATCCGGCAAAACCGGCTCGAGGCATTGATTTTGGTTAGCCGGTCGCCGCGCGTCGCTTCATCGATCGACGGCTCGCGGAAACAGGATGTTGTTTTCCGTGTGGATGTGCTCCTTCAGGTCGTCGGAAAGCTTCCTGAGTCCGGCGTAGAGCGCGCGCCAGGATCCACAGGCGTCGGTTGGCGGCTCCATATTCGAGGTCATCGCCTCCAGCCGCTGCAACGCGGCGAAATGGTCTTCATGCTCCGCCTCCATCACCGATACCGGCCCCGCAACCATCGGATGGCCGGCGCGGATCATGGGAAAGAGCATGGCTTCCTCCTTCTGCATGTGAGATTCAAGCTCGGTCGCCAGCGCCGTCAGGAATTCCGTCAGTCCTTTCGGAACATCGGGATGAGCCGCATGCACCTGTTCGACGCGCCGCGACAGTTGCAGAAGTTCACGCAACTCGCGACGGTGCGTCTCGTGGTAGCGGGACAGGATGAATTCGATCAGCTCCTCCGGCTCTTCCGACGTCATCACCGGCCGTTCATCGAGGGCGGAGAGGCTGCGCTCGACGTCGCCCAGATCGAGGCCTCGCTTTTCGACCGCGCTCGCCAGGGTTTCCTTGCCGCCGCAGCAATAATCGAGCTTGAACGAACGGAACACCGCCGTAGCGCCGGGCAGGCGCGCGGCGATGTCCCCAACGGGGGTCTCGGCCAATTTCAAACCAGGCTTGTCAGAATGGATCATGTCCGCCTCGCGGGAAAGGAAAGCAAGCGAACCGATTTTCCACCAATGCGCGACGCCAATCCTTGCGGATGGGCAAATTGCGCGGTTGTCTTTCGGCCTAAGGAATGTCGTAGAGGCCCAAATGACGATCCTGATGCGAGCCGTTGAATTTTCCGGACGCGCGTCGGCGGCGGGCGAGATCCTTCGCGCCCGGGGCGCCCGGCGCGATCGCCCGATCGCCGTGCTGACACGCTCGTCAGCCGCCTTGGCGATCCTCGCCATCGCCGCCGCCGCGCTCGAAGCCCCGCTCTTTCCGATCGACCCTTCGCTGCCGGCGTCAATCCAGGCTGATCTGCTGCGGCAGGCGGGCGACGCGCTGGTTGTCGACGACGACCAGATCGTTGAAATTCAATCCATGATTGCCAGCGCCGCAGGCGCGCCCCTGGCCTATGCGCCGCCTCGAGGCCCCGCCCTGTTCATCGCGACAAGCGGCTCGTCCGGCGCGCCCAAGGCGGCCATTCTGACCGGGGCCAATCTCGCGGCCTCGGCCGCCGCCTCGGCGACGATCACCCCCCTCGATCCGGGCGACCGCTGGCTGGCGACTCTCCCGCTTTTTCACATCGGCGGATTCTCCGTTCTTGCGCGTTGCGCTTTCGCCGGGGCCGATCTGGTTCTCTGCGATGGTTTCGATCCGGAACGAACCCGTTCAATCCTGGCCGCCGAGCGGATCACCCACGTCTCCCTTACGCCAACAATGCTTGCGCAACTTGTCGCGCAAGGCCCAGCGCCGCGCAGCCTTCGGCACGCCCTCGTCGGCGGCGCTTCGCTTACCGCGCAACGCGCGCATGAAGCCGCCGCCTTGGGCTGGCCGGTTCAGCCGACCTATGGGATGACGGAAACAAGCGCGCAGATCGCGACGCTGCCCCGTCTGCCGGAAGGCTGGCGCAGCGGTCAGATGGGAAGGCCGCTGCCCGGCGTTGAAATCGGGTTGACGGCGGACGGACGGCTCAAAGCGCGCGGTCCCACAATCATGCGCGGTTACGCCAATCCGGATCTGGAGCCGGGCGACGGTTTGCGCGACGGCTGGTTCATCAGCAATGATCTCGCCGAAATTTCCGCTTCCGGCGACCTGAGCATCCTGGGTCGCGCCGACGACGTCATCGTGACCGGCGGCAAGAAGGTTCTGCCCTCGGCGATCGAGGATCTGCTCGGCGCCTGCCCTGGCCTTGGCCGTTTCACAATCGTCGGCCAGCCCGATCCCCTCTGGGGCCATATCGTCGCCATTCACTACGATGGCGCGATCCCTCCCCGTGAGTTGCTCGACTGGTGCCGGCGTCATGTCGCCGGCGCTCACCGGCCGCGCGCCGCCCATCGGATCGAGCGCTTTCCTTTGCTCGCCAATGGCAAGGTGGACCGCGTCGCCTTACGCAGACTGGCGCTCAGGCGCGAGTCCCAGACCGGCGCCGGCGGGAAGAACGATCCGGCCGCCGGCGATTTTTAGAGGCTCGGCGACATCCTCGCGCAGCCAGCTTCCGGTTGCGAGGCCATGGACCGCGTCGCCGTCGAGCGCGGCGGCCAACTGGGCCGTGGCGGCGACTCCGATCGCAGATTCCACGACGGAGGTCGCCACCACCTCCATCCCCGCTCTGGCGGCGCGTTCCGCCAGGCGCATGCTCGCCCCGAACCCGCCGACCCGCGCCGGCTTCAGGACCAGCCGCCGCACCGCGCGCGCGGTGAAAATCCGCTCGGGCCCAAGATCGAACAGGGATTCGTCGATCGCCAGCGCGAAGGGAACCCGCTTCTGCAGCACGGCCAGCCTTTCCAGCGAGGGCTCAGCCAGCGGCTCCTCGACGCCGTCGATCGGCACATCGGCGATCGCATCGAAAAAGCACGTGGCCTCGTCGTCGCGCCAGGCGCGATTGGCGTCGAGCCGCAACCGCAACCGACCTTCGACCCTCCTTGAGAGCTCCACGAGGCGACCCGCTTCGACCTCGGGACTGTCGAGCCCGACCTT
>JAKANG010000407.1 GCA_021812505.1 Pseudomonadota bacterium | reverse complement strand
TGCTTCGGCGAGCAGCGCACCGGCATAGACCAGAACATAGACCAGGACGAACAGGCCGATCAGCAGCGCGATCGAGCGACGCCGGTTCGCCTGGATATGCGTATAGAGACCGTAGGCGGCCATGGCTTGCTTCCGTCATTCCGGGGCGCGCCGAAGGCGTGATCCCGGAATCCAGAGAGTAACGTTCGACGGCTGTGTCTGGATTCCGGGCTCGCCGCTTCGCGGCGCCCCGGAATGACAAAACCTAAAACTTCACGCTCGGGGCCTGTTCGAGCTGGGCGCGGGCTTCGCCCAGATCGAAGAAAGTGCGTGGGTGGAAGCCGAAGCTCGCGGCGAACAGCGCCGCCGGGAACTGCTGGATGCCGGTATTGTATTCCTGCACCGCGCTGTTGAAGAAGCGGCGCGAGGCGGCGAGCTTGTTCTCGATGTCCGACAGATCCGCCTGCAATTGCTGGAAATTCTGGTTGGCCTTGAGGTCGGGATAGGATTCCGAGAGCGCAAACAGTTGCCTGAGCGCGCCGGTGAGCATGTTCTCCGCTTGCACCTTCTGATCGATGCCGGGCGCGGCCATGGCGACGTTGCGGGCCTGGATGACCGCCTCCAGCGTCCCGCGCTCGTGCGCGGCATATCCTTTCACCGTCTCGACCAGGTTGGGAATGAGATCGTGGCGCTGCTTGAGCTGGACGTCGACGTCGGCGAAGGCCTGATTGACCCGCTGACCCATGGCGACGAGGCCGTTGTAGATCATGATCGCCCAGATCACGATCACGACAACGACGCCGAGGACGACCCAGGCGGTAGTGGACATGGCGCTGCTCCCGAGGTTTTCCGGACCGGACGAGCCTAGCCCAAATGGATGACAGGCGGCCATCGGTAAGCGGGCGTGCCCGGTCGTAAACGCCGGCCGTTTCCACCGATTTCGGCGTGGGCTCCTGTCCAAAAAAAAGACCCCGAACCGGTGGTTCGGGGCCTTTTCGCCAGGCGGCTATTCGGGGGGTAAGGGGGGAGCCGCCCGACTAAACTCACGCGTCATTAACGTCGCGTCGCGGATATGGTTCCGGCGGCCGATCCGATCACGTAGATTTTTTGATAGAATGCAAGTCCGTCGCACGACGGTCATGATCTAGGAGTTCCGTAGAACCTGCGGGGACGAAAAATCGGAGGGCTCGCAATGAGCTCGGTGATGATCAGGTGCCCCAATACCGGAAAAGTGGTTTCGACGGCGATCGAGACGGAACCAGGTGTGTTTCGGCGGCTGCCGAAAGTGGCCGCCCGCATGCGTTGCCCGGCCTGCGGCGAGGAGCATGTGTGGAGCACAAGCTCCGCATGGCTCGGCAACGACCCGCCGGCGCTCGACCACCTGCGTCCGGACAAGGCGGCATAGCGGCAGCGGAAATGAATTCGAATGCAATAACGGAATTCGGAACCGGATTTCGGGGGCGTGGGCTGTCCTTCGCGGCGCAGGACTGAGCGCGAGGGCTGTTACCCCGCCTCTCTAAAGCGCACAGCGGCTTCGAGGTCGACCGAAACGAGTTGCGACACACCGCGCTCGGCCATGGTCACGCCGTAGAGCCGGTTCATCCGCGCCATGGTGATCGGGTTGTGGGTGATAATCACGAAGCGGGTGTCGGTCGACTTGGTCATCTCGTCCAGGAGGTCGCAGAAGCGCTCGACATTGTGATCGTCGAGCGGGGCGTCCACTTCGTCCAGCACGCAGATCGGCGCCGGATTGGTCAGGAACACCGCGAAGATCAGCGCCATGGCGGTCAGCGCCTGCTCGCCGCCGGACAGCAGCGATAGCGTCGCGGGCTTCTTTCCGGGCGGCTTCGCCAGGATTTCCAAGCCGGCCTCGAGCGGGTCCTCGCTTTCGATGAGCTGCAATTCGGCGGTGCCGCCGCCGAACAACTGCGTGAACAGGTGCTGGAAGTGCTTGTTGACCTGCTCGAACGAGGCGAGCAGACGCTCGCGCGCCTCGCGGTTCAGACTCTGGATGCCGAGGCGTAGCTTCTTGATCGCCTCCACCAGATCGTCGCGCTCGCCGGTGAGCGCCGTATGCTGGGCTTCGACCTCGTGCAATTCCTCTTCGGCGCGCAGGTTCACCGCACCCAGACGCTCGCGCTCGCGGCGCAGCCGCTCGAGCCTCTCCTCGGTCTCGGCGAGGTCGGGCAGCGGCTCGTCCGGCTTGATCTCGGCGAGTTCGGCGACATTGGCCGGCTCGGTCTCCAGCATGTCGTGGATTTCGCGCGCGATGTCGGCCAGCCGCCGTTTGGCGGCCTCGAAGCGCTCTTCGGCGCGGGCCAATTCCTCACGCGCGGCGCTGGCGGCCTCTAACGCCGCGCGGGCGTCGCGGTCGGCCTCGGCGAGCGCGTTTTCGGCCTCCGCCAGCCGGTCGGCGCAGGCCCGGCGGTCAGTTTCCGCCAATTGTACCTCGCTGATGAGGGCGTCGCGCTTCTCGGCGAAGGCCTGCGGCGCGTTTTCCAGTTCAGCGCGGGCGGACTGGGCCTCGGCGATGCGCTGTTCGAGGGTGACGAGCTGGGCGCGGGCGCCTTGCTGGCGCTGCGTCCAGCCGGTCCTGTCGGCGGCAAGGGCGGCTAGCCTGCGGTCGGCGAGTTCGGCCTCGCGCACGATCGCCTGCTGCTCGGCGCGCACCTCGGCGAGCCGGGTGCGCTTGCCCGCGATATCATCGTGTATCTGGGCGAGCTCGGTTTCCAGGTCGGTCGCGGGCGGCAGCTCGCCGAGCGCGCGCTCGGCCTCCGCCTTGGCGGCGGCGGCCTCGTCGCGGCTGCCGGTGAGGCGCGCATGCGCCTCCGCCAGCGCCGACAGGCGCGCGGCATGGCGATTGCGTTCGCGCTCGCCTGCTTCGTAGCGGTCGCGCGCCGCCTTCGCCTCGCGCTGGCGCTCGCG
>JAKANG010000406.1 GCA_021812505.1 Pseudomonadota bacterium | reverse complement strand
CTCACACCAGCTTCAGACGGGCCTCGCCGCTGACCAGCGCCTGGCCCGCCTGAGCCGCTTCCTCGGCGCGGTCGATGCGCAGAAGCGCAAGTCCCCGCGCGCCGGAGCTGGAGCCCATCACGCCAACCCGCGTCTCGCCCGCCATGACGATCGCTCCCGGCGGCGGCGCGGCGCCGTCAAGGGCCACTCGCAGCACGCGATTGCGGGTCGTGCCGCGATATTGCATGCGCGCCACCACTTCCTGGCCGATGAAACAGCCCTTCCTGAAGTCGACGCCGTTGAGCTGGTCCATGTCGGCTTCATGAGGAAAGGCGTCGCCATAGGCGAAATCCACGCCGCCCTCGGGCACGCCGAGGGCGATGCGATGGGCCGCGTAATCGGCGAGCCCGGCGTCGCCGCCGAAGGTCAGCATCTGCGCGTCGATGTTCGAGACCGGCAAGATCAGGCGCGTTCCGAGGTCCGGATGGCGTGAATCGCGGACGCCTTCGCCGGGCGCTCCGCCATAGAGCGCGATCACGCCCAGTTGGCCGCTTGCGTCCGAAACTTCGACCTTCGCGCGCAATTTATATAGGGTCAGGCGCTTCAACAGATCCGCCGCCATGTCGCGCTTGACGTCGAGAAGAATCGTGTCCGAGCCATCGGTTTCCGCTTTGGCGCTCATCAGGAAATCGAAGAGAATCTTGCCCTGAGGCGAAAGCAGCGCCGCCCATCGCGCTTCGCCCGGCTGCAGCGTCAGGACATTGCCGGTGACCAGCCCCTGAAGAAAGCCGCGCGCCTCGGGGCCGCCGACTCGAACCACGCCACGATCCGTCAAATGAGCCGCTTTCATCTTCCTCCCCATTGGTCTCGCCGCGGGACACGTCGGCCGCCGACGGCCTGTCCAAACAGATAAGTGCGATATAATGTCGGTTTCTGTCTATTACGAACGCGCTTGCGCCGGCTTTGGTCCCGCGCGCTTGAAATTTTTGGAGGCTCCATGCCGCGACCCCTCTTCGACCTCATCCTGCGCGGCGGCGTGCTGGTCAACCACGACGGCGTGGCGCCCCGCGACATCGGCGTCGTCGGCGAGACCATCGCGGCGATCGGCGATCTGTCGCGGGCGAGCGCCGGCGAAGCGATCGATTGCGCCGGGCTCCATATTCTTCCGGGGGTGATCGACAGCCAGGTTCATTTCCGCGAGCCCGGCCCGAGCCATAAGGAGGACCTCGAAACCGGCTCGCGCGCCGCCGCGCTCGGCGGCGTGACGGCGGTGTTCGAAATGCCCAACACCAATCCGCTGACGACGACGCCCGAGGCGGTCGCCGACAAGGTGGCGCGGGCGACCGCGCGGATGCATTGCGATTTCGCCTTCTGGGTCGGCGGCACCCATGAAAACGCGAAAAATATCGCCGAACTCGAACGCCTGCCCGGCGCGGCCGGCATCAAGGTCTTCATGGGCTCTTCGACCGGCTCACTCCTGGTCGAGGACGACGAGGGCGTCGCCGAAATCCTGCGCCATGCGCGGCGCCGCGCGGCCTTTCACAGCGAGGACGAATATCGCCTGAACGAGCGCAAGCATGTTCGGGTCGCCGGCGACCCCTCCTCGCATCCGCTTTGGCGCGACGTGGAGACGGCGCTGAGCTGCACCCGCCGGCTGGTTGCGATCGCGCGCCGCGAGCGCGCCCGAATCCATGTGCTGCATGTCTCGACCGGCGAAGAGATCGATTTTTTGAGCCAGCACAAGGACATCGCCAGCATCGAGGCGACCCCGCACCATCTCACCTTGTCGGCAGACGAATATGCGACGCTCGGAACCAAGATTCAGATGAATCCTCCGGTGCGCGACAAGAGCCATCGCGAAAGAATCTGGCGCGGGCTCGACCAGGGCGTGGTCGACGTGCTCGGCTCCGACCACGCCCCGCATACGCTCGAAGAAAAGGCCAAGCCGTATCCCGAAAGCCCGTCCGGCATGACCGGCGTCCAGACTCTCGTGCCGATCATGCTCGACCATGTCGCGGCAGGGCGCCTGACCTTGCAAAGATTTGTCGATCTGACCAGCGCTGGTCCCGCCCGCCTGTTCCAGATCGCCCGCAAGGGCCGGGTCGCCGTCGGCTATGACGCCGACCTCACGGTCGTCGATCTGAAAAGGCGGGAAACCATCACCGACGCCTGGATCGCGTCGCGCTGCGGCTGGACGCCCTATCACGGCAAAATCGTGACCGGCTGGCCGGTTGGAACCTTCGTGCGCGGCGCCCGCGTGATGTGGGAAGGCGAACTGACGACGCCTTCGACGGGCAAGCCCGCGCGTTTCCTGGAAGCGCTCTGACGCCGCTCAATCCTTGGGCGGCTTGCGGCAGACGCGCAGGATGGGATGCTGGTAATCCCAGGAAGTGATCTGGACCCTGCGGCGGAAGACGCAATTTTCCTTGCCCGAATGAGGCCCGATGACCGTCATCGGATGATATTCCGGGTCCCAGCGGCTGCGCTCCATATAGCCATAGGGATCGTATTTGTACTGACCGGAGGTCCAGTAGGGGTCGGTGACCGGTCCCGGCGGCCCTTCCCAGTATGATTGCCCGCCCGCCGTCCTGATGTTTTCGGCGCTGGCGGACCCGGACCCGTACCACGGCGAAGCGGCGACCAGCGCCAAAATCCCGACGATCAAAAAACGCCGCATTTCATGCCTTTCCCCGTTCTAACAACAATAGCGAATTTTCACGGCGTTTTCGTGAAAAGCCCCCGCCGGCCGACTTTCACGGCTAATTGAAGCCGCCGAACAATTTCTGGAAGATATTGCGGTTGTCGGGCGCGGGCGCTCGCCGCCGTCCGCCCGGCCCATTGGGAATATCTTCGGGCGGAACCGGCGCGGCGGAGCCGGCGCCGTTGACGAAGACGGGCGCCGAGGGGTTGCTTGTGTCCATATGAA
>JAKANG010000405.1 GCA_021812505.1 Pseudomonadota bacterium | reverse complement strand
GTCCAGGGCGGCGATCGGGCCATGGGTAATGTTGAGCAGGCGCCTGGACTCGTCGATGGCGTTCACCGTGCCCTGGCCGATCGGCTTTTCCGCTTGGGCGACGACAATGGCCGAAGCGGCGCAGGCTTGACCGGAAACCAAGAACGGCGCCGCGCCGGAGAGCGCAACGGCGATCGCGAAACCGAGTCTGACACGGGAGCTGAATTGGAAATTTCGCATGGTCTTGCTCCTGATGGGGCGCCTATTCCGCAGCCGCGGTTTCTCTCGATTGCACGGGGGGCCGCTCTTGGCCAGTTCTTTGCGCCGCCACGCCTTCGCGCGGCAGCCCAAACCCTTCGACCAGGGCGTAGATCGCCGGAATGACGATCAGGGTGAGCAGGGTGGAGGACGCCATGCCGCCGATCATCGGCACGGCGATCCGCTGCATGACTTCCGAGCCCGCGCCCGTGCTCCACAGGATCGGCAAAAGGCCGGCCATGATCGCAGCGACCGTCATCATCTTGGGCCGCACCCGCTCGACTGCGCCGCGCATGATCGCCTCATGCAGGTCGGCGCGGGTTAAGGATCGGCCTTCGGCCGCGCGCTCGGCGGCGACCTCCCGCATCGCCTGGTCGAGATAGATCAGCATGACGACGCCGGTTTCGGCGGCGACGCCGGCCAGAGCGATGAAGCCGACCGCGACCGCCACCGACATGTTGAAGCCCATATGCCACATCAGCCATATGCCGCCAGTGAGCGCGAAGGGCAGCGAGGCCATGACGATCAGGGTTTCGGTGAGGCGGCGGAAGTTGAGATAGAGCAGCAGGAAGATGATCAGCAGGGTGACCGGCGCGACCACCCGCATCTTCGCCGCGGCGCGCTCCATATATTCGAACTGCCCGCTCCAGGTCACATAATAGCCGGCCGGGAATTGTACCGCCTTCGCCACCGCGCGCTGCGCCTCGGCGACATAGGAGGCGATGTCCCGGTCGCGCACATCGACATAGACATAGGCCGCCAACTGGCCATTCTCGGTGCGAATCGCCGTCGGTCCGCGCACGAGGTTGATCCTGGCGACCTGGCCCAATGGCGTCGTGCCGCCGCCCGGCAAGGGCACAAGGACGTCGCGGGCGATCTCTTGCGGCGACGAGCGGAAATCGCGGGGATAGCGGACATTGACGCCGTAGCGCTCGCGGCCCTCGACTGTGGTCGTCACCGTCTCTCCGCCGAGCGCGGTGGCGATCACGTCCTGCACGTCGCCGACGGTCAGACCATATTGCGCCAGCGCCGCCCGATCCGGATCGGTT
This sequence comes from Pseudomonadota bacterium, assembly GCA_021812505.1. The sequence continues at coordinate 1,619 of JAKANG010000405.1, read as the reverse complement.
TCGAGGTAATAGCCGCCGATGATCCGCTCGGCGAAGGCGCTCGACGTCCCCGGAACCTTGCGCACCGCCGCCTCGACCTGACGCGCGAGCTTTTCGATCTCGCCCAGGTCGCGGCCGAAGACTTTTATGCCGATCGGCGTGCGAATGCCGGTCGAAAGCATGTCGAGACGGCCCTTGATCGGCATGGTCCAGGCATTGGAGACGCCGGGGAACTGGAGCGCGGCGTCCATCGTCGCGATCAGCTTGTCCACCGTCATCCCCGCCGGCCATTGCGCCTTGGGTTGCAGCTGGATCACGGTCTCGAACATCTCGATCGGAGCCGGATCGGTCGCGGTATTGGCGCGACCGGCCTTGCCGAAAACGGATTTCACCTCCGGAAAACTCTTGATGATCTGGTCCTGTTTCTGGAGCAACTCGGTCGCCTTGGTGATGGAGAGGCCCGGCGGGGTGGTCGGCATGTAAAGCAGTGTGCCTTCATTGAGCGTCGGCATGAATTCGCCGCCGATCTGGCGCGCCGGCCAAACCGTCGCGGCCAGGGCCGCGACCGTCAGCAGGATCGTCAGCGCGCGCGCGCGCAGGACGAGGCGGATCACCGGTCGATAGATCCAGATCAGGACTTTGTTGATCGGGTTTCTGCGCTCGGGAATGATTTTTCCCCGCACGAAAACCACCATCAGCGCCGGAACCAGGGTCACCGACAGGATCGCCGCCGCCGCCATGGAAAAGGTTTTGGTATAGGCAAGCGGGCTGAACAGCCGTCCTTCCTGCGCCTCCAGCGTGAAAATCGGCAGGAAGGAGACGGTGATGACCAGCAGGCTGAAGAACAGAGCCGGGCCGACTTCGGTCGCGGCTTCAACCATGATGTCGAGCCTTGACTTGTCTGGCGGCGCGCGTTCGAGATGCTTGTGGGCGTTCTCGATCATCACGATCGCCGCATCCACCATCGCCCCGATGGCGATGGCGATGCCGCCCAGGCTCATGATGTTCGCTCCAAGGCCGAGCGCTTTCATCACGGCGAAAGCCATCAGCACGCCGACCGGCAGCATGATGATGGCGACCAAAGCGCTGCGCACATGGAGCAGAAAAATCACGCAGACCAGCGCGACGATGACGCTTTCCTCGAAGAGCGTATGCCTCAGCGTCTCGATCGCCGCGTCGATCAATTGCGAGCGGTCATAGACCGGGACGATCTTGACCCCCTTGGGAAGGCTCGGCGCCAAGCGCGCCAGCGTCGCCTTGACGTTGTCGATGACCGTCAGCGCATTGGCGCCGAAGCGCTGGAGGGCGACGCCGGCGGCGACCTCGCCTTCGCCGTTGAGTTCGGCGACGCCGCGCCGCTCGTCCGGACCGATCTCGACCCGCGCCACGTCCTTGAGCCGCAGCGGCGTGCCGTTGTCCGAGCGCAGCACGATGTTCTGGAGGTCGGACACGCCCCGCAGATAGCCGCGCCCGCGCACCATGAACTCGAATTCGGAAAGCTCGACCGTGCGTCCTCCGACGTCCCGATTGCTGGCGCGGATGGCGTCCTGCACCTTTTGCAGAGGGATGCCGAGCTCCTGCAAACGGCGCGGATCGACGACGACATTATATTGCTTGACGAAGCCGCCGACGCTCGCGAC
>JAKANG010000404.1 GCA_021812505.1 Pseudomonadota bacterium | reverse complement strand
CGGCCGAGCTGGGCGATCTCCTTGCTGGCGTCGGTGATGACCACCATGCGCTTCGAGGCCGCCGCGACGATTTTTTCGCGCAACAAGGCGCCGCCGCCGCCCTTGATGAGGCGGAGCTTGGCGTCGAACTCATCGGCGCCGTCCACGGTCAGGTCGAGTTCGGGCGTCTCGTCGAGCGTAGAGAGGCGCAGGTTCCAGCCCTCGGCCTGCAGGCGAGTGCGCTCCGAGGTCGGCACGCAGATCACGTCGAGCCCGTCGCGCGCCTTCTCGCCGATGCAATCGACGAAATGGGCGGCGGTCGAGCCGGTGCCGAGTCCCAGTCTCATGCCGGAGCGCACAAGCGTGGCGGCGCGTTCGGCGGCCTGCCTTTTCAGCGATTCGATAAGGGAATGGTCCAAGGCGCGCTCCTCTTGCTATTCCTTATTGTCTTATTCTTTTGGCCTAATGCGGAATAGCCGAACTTGCAAGCGCCGCGGTCAAGATCGATCTGACAGGAAACCGGTGGGAGACGCCTCATGAAAATGACCGGCAACACGATCTTCATCACGGGGGGCGGCACGGGGATTGGGCAAGGTCTCGCCAAAGCCTTTCACGCTCTGGGCAACCAGGTGATCATCGCCGGGCGGCGCCAGGCGCCCTTGATGGAGACGACGGAAGCCTGCCCCGGCATGGCTTACCACGAGATCGACATACGCGATCCCGCGAGCATCGGACGCGTCGCCGCCTGGCTGGTGAAACATCACGCGCAAGTCAATGTCCTCATCAACAATGCGGGGATCATGGGGGGCGACAAGAGCGGCGGCGTCATGGACGATTTCAGGACGGTCGCGATGGTCGAGACCAATCTGCTCGGGCCGATCCGCATGACCTCGGCCCTGATCGAGCATTTGAAGACCAAACCTTCGGCCGCCGTCGTCAATGTCACATCGGGGCTGGCCTTCACCCCGCTTGCCCATTCGGCGGTCTATTCGGCGACCAAGGCGGCGCTTCATTCCTGGACCCTGTCGCTGCGCGTCCGCCTGAAGGGAAGTTCAGTGCGGGTTCTGGAACTGGCGCCGCCCTGGGTGCAGACCGAAGCGGCGGGCGGCGTCGGCAATCCGCGTGCGATGCCGCTCGACGCCTTTATCGAGGAGACGATGGAGAAATTTCCGACCGGCGCCGACGAAATCCTGGTCGATCGCGTGCGCAGGCTGCGCGACAATCCGGGGCCGGATGAATGGGTTTTTGTCCAAGAATTCAATTCGCGGCAATAGGGAGGTCTTCTTGCTTCCCTCGACTTTGCCGCTGATTCAGGCCCCCAGGGCCGGAGCGCTGTCATCCCTCTCCCCGCCTTGGCGTAAGGAGGAGCTCGTCGACCGGGCTTGCGCTCAAGCTTTCGTCGCCGCAGCATGGACTCTTAGGGCGCTATCCGCCGATTGTAAGTCCAGAGAGCCCAGCCGCCGAGAATCGCGATGACGCCGGCGAAAACGAAGGCGGCCGGCGTTGCCTGCAAATGTTCGAAATATTGGGTATAAAAGTGAATGGCCCCGAAGGTGACGGCGATATTGAGTACGGCTCTGCGCGAGGTCATGGCGCCCCATGCGCCGAGCGCCAATATGACGGCCGCCCACACCACCGAAAACACACCATCGCCAATGACGAGAAAAGGTTTGTGAGGATGCCATAAATGAGAGCCGACATCGTCGCCCCATAGCGAGCCGATCCAAAAGGCCATGTTGATCCAGATGATCGCCAAATGGCCGAGGATTCGCGCATGGCGCGCGACCCGCTCCGGATAATGGGCGGAGACGAGGAAGGCGAGCGCGGCGACGACGGTCATCTGAAGGATGGTGAGTGTCGGCTCGTAAATCGCCACGCCGTAGGTCGCATGCTGGTAAAAGGCGCGGGACGATAAAGCCGTGGCCAGCGGAACGATGGAGAGAGCGGTCACGAATCGAACGTCCAGCAAAAAACCGCATCCGATGAGCAAGGTCGCAATATAAGAGAAAACCAACCAACCGAAATCGGGTTCCGCCGGGGTCATCAAGATGCCGGCGATGTGGATTGCGACGCCAAGAAGAAATATCCAGCCGCCCAGAACCAATAGTTTATCCGGCGCGGCGCGGCGCAGTGCGCTGCCCACGATGACGCAGGGCGCGCCGATCAGCATTCCGAGAACGAGAGGGCGACCGAAGGCATCGAGCAGCAATTGCGCCGAGGCCCCGAGCGCCAGGGTGACGCCGATGATGGCGGCCGCATTGGCGACCAGACGAATCTGGGGCCCGCCGCCAACGAGCGCGGCCGCTCCGAGTACGGCGATCCCGAATCCGAGAGCCGCCAGGGCGCGGCGGTCTTCGAGCCAGGCCGCCGCGCCGCCGAGCACCATCAGCACGCCGGCGAACAGCGCCAGATTGACCGCGTAATTGATCATCGACTGTCGGGCGCGCCGTTTCAGCTCAGCGCCGGCGTCCTCGCCGAGCGTTTTATCGGCGACGGCACTGTCTATGTCGACCAGCCATAACATAGACGACGAAAATACGTTTCGTCTCTGGAAATGCAACAGTTTAGTTCATCCGAACGGCGGGAGATATGGATAAGCGCGGCGCGACAGGAGGTTTTTCGCCCGCGTAGAGCCGGCGAGGGGAGGGGAGAGGTCTTCAACTGAAATAGGCGCTCAGGATACGCTCGTAGATTTTCATCAAACGATCGATGTCGGCCACCGCAACCCGCTCGTCGATCTGGTGCATGGTCTTGCCGACCAGGCCGAATTCGACCACCGGGCCATAGGTCGCTATGAATCGGGCGTCGGAGGTGCCGCCGGAGGTGGACAATTCCGGCCGGCGTCCGGTTTCGGCTTCGATGGCCTGCGTCACCAGTTCGGTGAAGGGGCCGGGCTGGGTGACGAAAGACACGGCGTTGCAGGGATCGAA
>JAKANG010000403.1 GCA_021812505.1 Pseudomonadota bacterium | reverse complement strand
TGGGTCGACCAGACAACGCTCAGCCCCTCACGCGCCACCAGTTCGCGCACCAGTTTGAGAATGTCGGCGCGGGCGCCGATGTCGAGGCCGACGGTCGGTTCGTCCAGCACCAGAAGACGCGGACGATGCAACAGGGCGCGAGCGATCTCCACCCGGCGCATCTGGCCGCCGGACAGGTTGCGAACCTTGTCCTTGGCGCGATCCGCGAGGCCGACCGCTTCGAGCAGCTCCGCCGTGCGCTTTTTCGACTCCGCCCGCCCGATCCCATGCAGCGCGGCGTGATAGAAATAATTCTGCGCCACCGACAGATCGAGGTCGAGCGTGCGCGACTGGAACACCACGCCGAGTTCGGCCAGAGCCGCGCCCGACTCCTTGCCCAGATCGCGGCCCAGCAGCCGGATTTCGCCCTTGTGCAGGGCGAAGAGCCGGGTGACGAGCGAGAACATCGTGCTTTTGCCGGCGCCATTGAGGCCGAGCAGCACGCAGAAGCCCCCCGGCGCAACCGAAAAGCTGACATCGTCCAGCGCCTGACGCGCGCCATAGGAATGGCTGACATGGCGCAGTTCGAGGGCGGGAACCTGATCGTTCATTGGGGCCTTGGGGTCAGGTGCGCCTTGAAATCAAGGTTTCGGCGGGCCGGGAATGACGAGATCCCAGGGCGATTCGCCAACCTGGATCGACTTGACCACTTTCAGGGCGGCCACGTCAATCACCGACACGTCATTGGATACGCCATTGGCGGTCAGCAGATATTTCTCGTCCGGCGTGAACGCGGCGTGCCAGACCCGCTGGCCGACCAGCAGATATTTGACGATCTGCCGCGTCTTCACATCCACCACCGCGATGCGGTTGGCCGGGCCGAGCGAGACGAAGGCGAGCTTGCCGTCGCGCGCCATGTTGATCCCGACCGGCTGGACATTTTCCGAGCGCAGGCCCGGGACGTCGAACTTGACCCGGTCCTTGATCTTGCGGGTCGCGGCGTCGAGGACGACGACGTCGCCGCCGATTTCGGCCGAAACCCAGACCTCGGCGCCGTCCGGCGTGAAGGCCGCCATGCGGGGCCGGGCGTCAACGAGGACATTGGCCAGGGTCTTGCGGTTCGTCGCGTCCACGAAATGCGCCATATTGGTCGTTTCGGTGGTTGCGACCACGATTTTCCCGTCCGGACTCAGAGCGAGCCCCTCGGGCTCGACGCCCACCCGCACGCCGCCAAGGCGGTCCTTGGTCTCGGCGTCGAAAAAGGTGAGAAAATTGCTGTCCTCGTTGGTGACATAAAGGGTCTTGCCATCGAGCGACACGTCGACCCGCTCGGGATCGCGGCCGGCGGGAAACGCCTCGACGACCGCCAGCTTCTGCGGGTCGATCACCGCAATCGAGTCGGAATCGCCGAGCGCGACATAGATTTTCTTCCCGTCCGGGCTGGCGACGACGCCGCGCGGCCGCTGGCTGACCGGAATGGTCGCCTTGACCGTCAGGCTGTCGGTGTCGATGACCGTGACGCTGTTGCCCTTCTCATTGGTCACGAAGGCGTCGAAGGCGCAGGCCGGCGCCGCGGCGGACCCGAGCCAAAAGGCGAGGGCGAGGCTTTTCACTTGAAATTGCATTTCGACTCCGGCCGGTCAAAACCCAGCGTGTCCAGTTCCGAGAACTGGTGCATGAAGCCCTCCTGCGGCGAGACCGAGACGACATTGCGCCCATCGGACAGCAGGATCGGCTGGCGCAACTGCAGGTTCCAGTCGCGCAGCGTGAGTTTCTGGCCCTTGAAGGCGGCGAGCGCGAAATCCTTCGACAGGAAATAAGCCTTCATCGCCGCCGGATCGGCCGCCGCGCCATGGGCGGCCGCCTCGCCGATCATGCGCGCCGCCGTCCAGCCGTTCATGTCGAGCGGGGACATGGAGCGCGAAAACTTGCGCTCGAAGCGCTGCTGGAGTTGGGTCGCGCCCCATTGCTCGTTCGAGGGATCCCAGGACGTCGGAACAAGGCCGGCCGATCCCGCCACCGGCCGGGGATCAAAGGTGCGATAGGGCAGATAATCGGCGAAGACCGCGCTTTCGTCGGCGGCGATCAGCACGTCATAGGCGGGCGCGCCCTGGGTGAAGGCGGGGATCTGCTTCTGGACCAGGGCGACGCCGCTGTCGGACTGCCGCGCCCCGCCGCGATCCACGAATACCCGCTCCTCGACCAGCTTCGCCCCGAAGCGCTGGCCCGCGCGCTTGAGGGCGTCGGCCCAGAGCTTGTCCTCGGGATGCGAGCCGACGACCAGGAACCACTTCCGCCATTGCTTCCAGACCAGATATTGCGCCAGCGCGTCGGCGAGCATGGCGCGGGTTGGCGCGACATGGACGACATTCGCCCGGCAAAATTCCTGGCGCAGGATGTCGTCGGGCGCGCCGATGTTGAAGATCAGCATTTTTGCCGCGGCGGGGCTGTCGGCGGCGCCCACCAGAGCCCCGGCCGGCAGGTCGGCGATCACGAATTGCGCGCCCTGCGCGGCGAGATCGGAAAGGCCCTGAACGGCGTCTTCGCCGGTTTTCAGGCGCCGCGCGACGAGCGTGAATTTCTGGCCGAGGAATTCGCCCGTGACATTGTCGTCGTCGAGCCCCGACAAAGCCCCGGCCTCGCCGTCATTGTCGGCGGGCAGCTGGAGGCGCGAAATGGCGACGCCCCTTTCGGCGCGGCGCAGATAGCCGACGGTGATCGTGCTGACCGGCGCGCCAGCCTCCGCGGCGGCGCCGTCCTGCGCGGTCTGTGCGCGCGCCGGAGCGGCGCCGGTCGGGACGAGCGCGGCCAGCGCGGCGGCCATCAAGAAATTCCGAAGGGCGGCAAGCCGCGCGAAAGCGCCGCGCTTGCCGGACCGCGAATGTCGCATTTCCAAAACGTCTCCCTGCAGCGCTTCTTGCCGGTGTTAT
>JAKANG010000402.1 GCA_021812505.1 Pseudomonadota bacterium | reverse complement strand
TTCACCGAGGCGAGGATCAGGGCGATGAAGCCGAAAACGCGCGCCCAGACCGGGCCGCTGTCGAGCGCGGTCGCGCTGTCCACGCCCACCGCCAGAAGGGCGCCGACGACGATGACCGAGGAAATGGCGTTGGTGACCGACATCAGCGGCGTATGCAGCGCCGGCGTCACCGACCAGACCACGTAATAGCCGACGAAGACCGCCAGGACGAAGATCGCCAGCCGGAAGATGAAGGGGTCGATCGCGCCGCCGCTCGCCGCATGGGCCGCGGCGCCCGCCGCGTCGGCGACATGCGTGAGGTGGGAGGCGCGGTCGGCGTAAGCCTGCGCCGCGTCGGCGGCGGCGCGCGCCGTCCGGGCGGCGTCCCGCGCCTGATCGACCAGCGTTTGTACGTCAGTAGCCATTCTTTTGCCCCTCTCTCGGGCCTCAATCGAGTGGTTGAATCAGCGGGCTCAGGCCGCCGCGAAATTGGGCAGGCGGCGGCCTCATGCCGCCGCGAAACCTGGATGCACGATGGCGCCGCCATCGGTCAGTCGGGTCGCCTTGACCAGCTCGTCCTCGCCATCGACCTTGAGCGCCTTGCTTTCCTTGTCGATCATGGTTTCGAGGAAGGCGAACAGGTTTTTCGCGTAAAGCTGCGAGGCGGTGGCCGCGAGGCGGCCGGCGACATTGAGATGGCCGACGATCTTCACGTGGTTCTTGGTGGTGACGACCTTGCCGGGCTTGGCCAGTTCGCAGTTTCCCCCGCGCTCGACCGCCAGATCGACGATCACCGAGCCGGGGCGCATGGAAGCGACCATGTCCGCCGAAATCAGGCGCGGCGCCGGGCGGCCGGGAATGAGCGCGGTGGTGACGACAATGTCCTGCTTGGCGATGTGCGACGCCGTCAGCGCCGCCTGCTTGGCCTGATATTCCTTGGACATTTCCTTGGCGTATCCGCCTGCCGTCTGCGCCTGCTTGAACTCCTCGTCCTCGACGGCGAGGAATTTCGCGCCGAGCGATTCGACCTGCTCCTTGGTGGCCGGACGCACGTCGGTGGCGGTGACCACCGCGCCGAGGCGCCGCGCGGTGGCGATGGCCTGGAGGCCGGCGACGCCAACGCCCATGATAAAGACTTTGGCGGCAGGAACAGTGCCGGCGGCGGTCATCATCATCGGAATGGCGCGGCCATATTCGGCCGCCGCGTCGATCACGGCGCGATAGCCGGCGAGATTGGCCTGCGAGGACAACACATCCATCACCTGGGCGCGGGTGATGCGGGGCATCAGCTCCATGGCGAAGGCCTGGACATTGGCCTTGGCGATGCCGGCGAGCGCCTCGTGCTGGCCGTAAGGATCCATGATCGCCAGAACGACCGCGCCCGGCTTGACCCCGGCGAGGGCTTGCGCCCCCGGCCGGCGGACCGCCAGCACGACATCGGCGCCGGCGACGGCCGCGGCCGCGTCAGGCGCGATTTTGGCGCCGGCCTTTTCGAATTCCGCGTCGGTAATGCCGGAGCCCAGGCCCGCGCCGGCCTGCGCAACGACGTCGGCTCCCAGGCCGACCAATTTCTTCACGGTTTCAGGCGTCGCCGCGACGCGCGCTTCGTTGGCGTCGGTTTCGGCGGGAACGGCAATGCGCATGAACAACTCCAATTGGCCCGCATCGGCGCGGGTCTTGAAAGCTCCGCCCGGAGCACGAAAGCGTTTACGGGTTCAAAGAGTGAAAAAGGCCTGCGGCGGCGCGTGCGTAACCTCGGCCGGCGCGCCGCCGGCGCCGATTTCAGCCGCCGCCATTTTCCTCTCCTTCGTGAAGTCCGTCTCTTCAACCGGTCTGGCCAAGCCGCGCCTTTTTTCCCAAAAGGTCCGGCCCGAGGCAAGCTGATATAAGGTAGGCGCCGCGATTTCACCTCATCTTTTCGGCGAAAGGTGAAAAATCAGGCGGCTATGGGGGCGAGACCCGCCGCCGCCAGCGTCGCCGCTTGGCGCGCCGCCAGAACGTCGAGGTCGAATTGCTCCAGCGCCTCCTCGAAAAGGCGGTGGAAATTGAGCCGCGCCGCCAGATGGAGGAAGGCGCCGCCGAGGCCGATCGCGGCGCGGTCCATGAAGACGAATTCGCGCGGAATGGTCACCGGCCCCTTTTCGCGCAGCTTGCGCCGCACTTCGGCCGCCTCGCCCCGGCCATAGGCTCCGGGGGAAACCCCGTCGGCGATGGTGCGCACGCGGTCGTCGAGCAGCGGCCCGAGGATGAAGCGCGCCCAGATGGTGAGAATTTCGATCAGCTCCGCATTCAGATTGCGGAAGCCCCAGGCCGAAAAAGCCGCGGCGACCTGATCGCGCCGATTTTGCAGCAGACCGCGATAGAGCTGGACCACGCCGCCGACGAATGCCGGCGGAAAGATGCGGATGCAGCCGTAATCCAGCAGATTGATCCCGGCCGCGGCGCCGCCCTGCCGGAAAACGGCGTAATTGCCGAGATGCGGGTCGCCGTGGATCACGCCGTAATGGGCGAAAGGCGACCACCAGGCGCCGAAAATCGCCTGCGCGACCCGATTGCGCTCGGCCTCGGGAGCGCCGACGAGGGTCAGGATCTTTTCGCCCTCGAGCCAGTCGAGGGTCAGGAGGCGGCCGGTGGAAAGACGGTCGTGAACGCCGGGGACTCTGATGTCGCCGCGGCTCGCCAGCATGATTTCGTAAAGGCGCGCATGTTTGGCCTCGCGACGGTAGTCCAGTTCCTCGCGCAGGCGCTCGGCAATTTCCTGCGCCGCCTCGCGCGCGTCGATCGCCGGCTCTATGCGCTTCTGCAAGGCCATGACCATGTCGAGCTGGGCGAGATCGGCTTCGACCGCCGCCGCCATGTCGGGATATTGCAGCTTGCAGGCGACCTCGGCGCCGTCGAGCGTGCGGGCGCGATGGACCTGGCCGAGCGAGGC
>JAKANG010000401.1 GCA_021812505.1 Pseudomonadota bacterium | reverse complement strand
TTTTCTCGACGGCGCGGCGTCGCCGGCATCCGGATCAGTTCGCCCATACCCCGCCTTTAGATGTCCCACCGGCGGAGGGCGTTGGTCGCCGCCGCGGCGCCGCTTCGACCGGAAATGAATTCAGTCAAAAGGCCTGACAGCTTAAAATAGTAGCCGTGCTCGTTTCCGGCCGCATCCTCGCCTTAGATGTCGGTCTGCGGCGCATCGGCATCGCCGTCAGCGATCCCATGGGCTGGACTGCGCAGGGGTTGCCTACCCTGGAGCGGCAGAATAAACGCACCGACCTCGCCGCCCTGCGCCGCTTGGTCGAACAGTACCAGGTCGAGCGCTGGCTCCTTGGCCTGCCCCTGCACATGAGCGGCGACGAAAGCCGCCAGGCCGGCTACGTGCGCGAATTCGGCGCTTGGCTGGAGTCGCAAACGGGACTTCCGGTCTCCTACCAGGACGAGCGCCTGACCAGCGCCGAAGCCCAGCGCGTGCTGGACGCCGCCACCGTGAACCGGCGCAAGCACAAAGGCAAGATCGACCGCCTCGCGGCGGTGCTGATCCTGCAAACCTATCTGGATCGTCTGTCCGCCAGCGCCGCCGCGCCGGGGGAGGGCCCCACCCGTTGAGCGGCCGCACCGCCGCCGGTAAAGCCCCATGCCCAAGGAACTCCCGGCCAAGATCGAGGACCGCCTCAAACAGATCGAGGAAGACCTGCGCAAGCTGGGCATCGAGTACGATCAGTTTTTCGCCGGCGGCCGCCGGCGGCCGCCGCGGGACACGCAGTGGCGCGTCGACGACGCTTTTCGCCAGCTCACGGAGATGCAGTTGACGTTGGTGCAACAGTTCCGCCTCAATCAACTTCAGCAGCGCTATGCCGGCCAGCAGCAGATCTGGCGGCGCAAGCTGGAGATCAAGGAATCCGGCATCCGCCGGCGCGCCGACCGCTGGCTCGGCATCGGCAACGCGCCCGCGCCCAACCCGGCGCAGGACCAGCCCGTCGCGTTCGAATTCGGGCATGCGCCCGAAATCGACGACGCCAACGTGGAACGCCTTTACGGCGCCTTCCTGCGCCTGCGCGAGCGCTCGACCAGCGCGCCGCCGGCGGGAACGCTCGACAGTTTTCGCTCGTTCATCACGCAAAAGATGCGGCAAATGGGCATCCAGCCCGGCCAACAAACCCTCGAGGCCAAAGTCAGCCTTGACGACGGCCGCCTGAGCCTGCGTTTCCGCACCCGGCGCACATGACGAGCAGGGGACGGCGGTCGGACCCCGGGGAACGGTCCATCCGTCCATCCCAAAGCCCTGACCCCGCGCCCCTGATCCCGGGCTTCTTTTCTTCTATGACGACACACACCACCTCCTCTTCCGCAGCTGCCGCCACCGCACCCCGCCTGGCGCTTCTTTCCGTCAGCGACAAGACCGGCCTGGCGGAGTTCGCCCGGCGCCTGGCCCAAGCCGGCTTCCAGATGATCTCCACCGGCGGCACCGCCGCGGCGTTGCGCGGCGCCGGCTTCAATGTGCGCGACATCGCCGAATTGACCGGCTACCCGGAGATGCTCGACGGCCGCGTCAAAACGCTCCATCCGCGCGTCCACGGCGGCCTGCTCGGCCGCCGCGACCTGGAGGAACATCGCCGCCAGATGCGCGAGCAAGGGATCGAGCCGATCGAGTTGGTCGTCGTCAACCTCTACCCGTTTCAAGCCACCGCGGCCAAGCCGGGAGTCTCCTTCGAGGAGCTGATTGAAAACATCGATATCGGCGGGCCCTCGATGGTGCGCTCGGCGGCCAAGAACTTCGCCGCGGTCACCGTGGTCACCTCGCCGACCGACTACGAACGCGTCGCGGAGGAGATCGAGCGGCAAGGCGCCACCTCCGCGCTGACCCGCTGGGAGCTGGCGCGCAAGGCCTTTGCGCACACCGCCGCCTACGACGCGGCGATCGCCTCCACGCTGGAGCGCGTGGAAGGCGCGCCCGGCGCCTTCCAACTCGCTTCCGCGAGCGCCGAGGCGTTTCCCGAGCAACTCCGGCTGCGCTTCGAAAAGATCAAGGATCTGCGCTACGGCGAGAACCCGCACCAGCGCGCCGCCGTCTATTGCGATCCGGCGGTCGAAGGCGGGCTGGCGCAGGGCGAAATGCTGCAGGGCAAGGAGCTTTCCTTCAACAACCTGGTCGATCTGGAAGCCTGTTGGGATCTGGTGCAGGAGTTCTCCGCGCCCGCCGTGGCGATTATCAAGCACACCAACCCCGCCGGCTGCGCCGAAGCCGGCGCCCTCGCCGACGCCTATCGCCAGGCGCTCGCCTGCGATCCCATCTCGGCCTTCGGCGGCGTCATCGGCGTCAACCGCGAAGTGGACGAAGCGACCGCGGCAGAGATGGCCAAGCTCTTTGTCGAGTGCATCGCCGCTCCGGGCTATTCCGAGGCCGCGCGGCGCATCCTGGCCGCCAAGAAAAACCTGCGCCTGCTCGTCGTCCCCCCGGCGGTCCAGAAACAGGACCGCATTCTGAAGTCGATCTCGGGCGGACTGCTGGTGCAGGATCGCGACCGCCACCCGCTCACGCGCGCCGACCTCAAGGTCGTCACCGAACGCGCGCCCAGCGACGAGGAACTTGAAGCGCTGTTTTTCGCCTGGAAGGTTTGTAAACACGTCAAGAGCAACGCCATCGTTTTCGCCAAGCACGGACAGACGCTGGCGGTGGGCGCCGGCCAGATGAGCCGCGTCGACGCCGCCAAGATCGCTATCGCGAAGGCGCAACTCCCGCTCGCCGGCTCGGTCCTGGCCAGCGACGCCTTCTTCCCTTTCCCGGATTCATTGGAAGCGGCGATCCCGCACGGCATCACCGCGGTGATTCAACCCGGCGGCTCGGTCAAGGACGCCGATAGCATCGCCGTTTGCAACCGCGCCGGCCTGGCCATGGTCTTCACCGGCATT
>JAKANG010000400.1 GCA_021812505.1 Pseudomonadota bacterium | reverse complement strand
GAGTATGCTCAAGCTCTTGCAATGACGATCGAGCCCATGACCGAAAACGCCGCTCTGGAATCCTTGGCCGAACTGCGCGCGGAGATCGATCGGATCGACGGCGAGATGCATGAGCTTCTGATCGAGCGGGGCGGAATCATCGACCGGCTGATCGCGGTCAAGGCGCGACAGGGCGGCGGCTCCGCGTTCCGGCCCGGCCGCGAGGCGGACATGATGCGGATCATCGCGGCGCGCCATCGCGGCCGATTGCCGCTCGACACGGTCGAGAGCATCTGGCGGGTGATCATTTCGACCTTCACTTTCGTCCAGTCGCCCTATGCCGTTCACGCCGACATGTCGGGCGGCGACGCGGCGATGCGCGATTCGGCGCGGTTCCATTTCGGCTTCACCGTGCCGCTGGTCAGCCACGCGAGTCCGCGGGAAACGATCGCGGCGGTCGCGGCCTCTGCGCGACCGAACGGCGGCGATCTCGGCATGCTGCGCGCCAGTTGGCGAAAGGGCGAGACGCGATGGTGGGAGAGTCTCGCCGGCGCGCGCGCGCCCAAGATCATCGCCCGCCTTCCTTTCGTCGAACGGCCCGATCACCCGGCCGGAATGCCGGTCTTCATCATTTCCAACCCCCTGGCCGAGGCGGCGGCGCGCGATGTCGCGCTGTTTTCCGCGCAATGGAGCGGCGAAGGGCCCGACGACGCGGTTTTGAAAACCCTGGGGTGCGAATGTCTCGGCCGCGACACGGCGGCGGAAGGCGTTTCGCTTCTGACTTCGGCGCCGGGAGATTGGGATGAGGCGCGGTTCCGCGCGGCCTTCGCGCAGGCGCCCCGCGACGTGGCTTGGCTCGGCAGTCATGCCGAGCGTTTTGCTTTGGCCTGAGGCGGTCATATGAATTCCGAACGCATGCGGAATTCATGTTCCGCCGGCGCGAAAATCCGCCCGCGACTTCGAGGATTTTTGCGCCGTGACATTTCCGCGGAGTGCAAAGCAATCTTGCGGAAACCGTATTAGTACAGCGGCTGAAGTTTTTGCGGCAGGCGGAACGGGCCGACAAAAATCTGGCCATTGGCGAGAGTCAGAGGCAGACGAAGCGCCTTCGCGTCGCCCTTGTTCGCGTTTTCCTTGGCTCCCGCGCCCTGTCCGAGCAGGGCGCCGAGGAGATTTTGCGTCTGAACGGAGGAGGAGGGAACGCCAAAGCGCACCAGCAGCGCGCCGGCGTCTTGCGCGGCGAGGTTCAGCCGCCCGGCAATGCGATGGGCGTCATCGATCGCCAGCGCGCCGTCGATCCGCAAGAACACGTCGCCAGCCCGCCATTCCATTGTCTGAATGGTGAGGGAGCCAGGCTTCCTGCGCCACTCTTCCAGCGCGGCGCGCCAGTCCTCGCCGAGTCGCGGCGCCGGCGCGATAGTCCCGGAGAGCGCAAAATGGCCGGCGCCCGCGCCGTTCAGCAGGGCCTGCAAGGCGGGCGCCGTGATCCCGTCTCCGGACAGGTCGAAACGCAGCGACGATGGGGCGTCCGGGTCGCCCTGGGGGCCGGCGGAAGCCTTAAGCTTCTGTATATTCACCGCGACGCCCGCCGCGGGCGATTCGGGCCGCCAGTCGAGAGCGGCCGCGTCGAGGCGAATCTGCCGTAGACCGGCGAGGCCCCAGACGGCGTCGAGCGTCATGCCGTCGTGACGCAGCGTGGCGAAGGGCGAACCGTCGGCCTTGCGGACGACGATCGGGCTCGAAAGGGTCAGGAGGACGTGGTTGGGCGAGAACAGGCTGGCGGAGCCCTGGGCCTCCTTGGCGTCGAGGTAAAAGACGCCATCGCCAACGCGCAGGGGCAAGGTCAGCTTGTTGCAGCTCAGCTTGAGACGGAAGGGGAAGCCCGTGGTGTCGTTGCCGTCGCAAAGATCGGCAAGCGGCTTTCCGCCAAGCAGGGGTTGGTTCACATAATAGCCGAGCCGATTGGCGGCTTGGAACCAGAACTCGCCTAGCCCTAAGCAGAGCAGGACGATCGAAGCGGTGATGACGGAACGGCGCGTCAGGGCCATGCGGAACTTCCAGACTTCGCGCCGGAAAAGGCCGGCGAATCGGCGGCCATCCTAGAGCAAAAGTGAAGCAGGAGCAGCGCGGCGAAAAAAGTCAGGCGGCGAGCCGTCGCGTGGGCGCCAGATCGCGCAGGATCGCGGCGCGCGCCTCGGGCGTTTCCGCAAGCAGATGGACATGCCATTCGCAGGCGCCGTCGGCGCGCGCCCGCGCCGTCCAGAAGGCGAAATCGTCATCGTTGGGGTTTGGCGCGAAGACGAAGGCGATCCGGCTTTGCGCGCCATCGCGCCGCACCGCCGCGACCACGGCGCGGCTCCGGTCGAAAACCGGCGGCGCGCCGACGGCGTAGACGGAAAAGATATAGCGCCGTCCCGAGGCCCCGAGCCAGCTATGAAACAATTTTTCCAATCCGGTGCGCGACAGGCTGGCCAAAGGGCGGTTGTCGCGGCGGTCGGCGGCAAGCGGAAAGGAAAAACAGCGCATGATCGGCCTCGTTTCCGGAACGTCATGCAAACAAAAAAAGAACAAAACAAGTCTTATGTCAAGACGCCGCTCGCGCGGGCCGGTCCATTTTCACGAGATTGGCCGCGAGGCCCGGGTCTGCGGCCAGGGCTTCGGCAATCAGGCGGTCCGAGGCGGTCTCGATGCGCTCCTGGAGGATCTTCGCGAATTTGGCCGTCGGCAGGTCGGCTGGAATCGCGGGCAGGAATTCAATCACCGTTGTTCCGGGGCGGCGCAGCACGGTGCGGCGCGGCCAGAACAGGCCTGAATTGAGCGCCACTGGCACGCAGGGCGCATGGGCCGCGGCGTAAAGATGGTTGACGCCGTTCTTGTAGCGCGGCGGCGCGCCCGGCGCGCGGCGCGTGCCTTCGGGAAAGATGAAAATGGCGCGCCCCTC
>JAKANG010000399.1 GCA_021812505.1 Pseudomonadota bacterium | reverse complement strand
GCAGCAATTGCCGGATCAGCGGATGGCCCTTCTCGCGCAGGATCGCGAGCGAAAAGGCGACGTCCTTCGCCGTCATCGGCGAGCCGTCATGAAAGCGCGCCTCATGCCGCAGATGGAAACGGTACTGGCGCTTGTCGGGCGAAATCTCGACCGCGTGGGCGACGAGGCCATAGACCGTATTGTCCTCGTCGAGACTGCCCGCCATCAGGCTGTCATTGATGATCGAAAGGCCGATCGCCGGATTGCCCTGGAGAATGAAGCCGTTGAGCGAGTCATAGGACGTCCCGACCGCCTCCATGCTGAGTTGCCCGCCTTTGGGCGCGCCCGGATGGGCGTAGGGGAAATTCGCGAAATTCTCGGGCAGGCCCAGATCGCCGAAGGACGAGAGGCCGTAGGTCTGACGCCAGTTCTTGTCGTCGCCGGCGCGAACGGGCAGGCCGAACAGGGGCAGAGCGGCGGCGGAGAGAAGCGCGGCGCGCCGGGTGACCGTGAATTGTTTCAGCAAGGATGGGGGCCTCTGGGAAAGAGGGCGGAGATTCGTCGGCTATTATGTCGTTTTTGCGCCGCGGCGTCGCCTGCGAATCGCGGAGATATTGGCGGCGACGGCCCATGCCCCCATATCCTGTTTGGATGCCGACAGGCATTCGTGAACGGCTCGCCGTCAAATTCAGCGGCTAACGAAAATGGGGCGCCGATTTTTCCTAAAAACGCCGCGAAAACAAAGGACCCTGCGCTTGGTTGCGGCCCCATCCGGTCGCAATCCGGTCTGGGGCGGCGCAAGTGACGTGTTCATCGGAGGATCTGGCCATGCCGGACAGGGAGATACAGCAACTCACCGAAAAGCTCGAAAAACTTGCCGAAAACCTGCGCAAGCGAACGCGCGAATTTCATGAAACGGGAAGCTTCTCCGAAGTCCGCCGCAATTTCGTGAAAGATGTCGAGAAAAGGAACGACGCGCTGCGCGCCAAGATTGCCCACGCCGCGCAGAACAAGGATTCCTGGGGTTTCGTCAAGGCGGAGCTCTGGCGCGATTACGAGGCCATGTTCAACGAATTCGCGACGCTGAACGCCGGCGTCGACGCCGAGAGCCTCAAGAGGGCGTGAGGCTCAGACCGGCGGCGGGGCCATGCGAGCCGCCGCCGGGCTTTCAGACGAACTTCCAGAACAAGGCCGCCCAAACCAGACAGCCCAGCGCCACCGCGCCGGCGAAGGCGAGCGTCGCGGCCAGCTGACGCGCGAGAACGCCGGTCTTGGTTCCGGCGATGCGCCAGCCCAGCCACAGCGACCACAGGCCGGCGCCGACCAGCAGCATAGCGCGAAGGAAGCTCACGAAGGGCAGGACGATTCCTTCCGCCTTGAGCATGGTCACGGTGAGCGACGACAGGCCCAGAAAAACCCCGCAGCCCGCGACCGGGATAAGCCCCTGCGCGAAATGATGGAAGCGCGCCGACGACCAGGGGCCGCAAGCCCGGCTAGCCACGCCCAGGAAAAAGCTGAGGCCCAGCCCCATCGCGAGCGTCATGCCGCCGATATAGATCAGCAGCGTCAGGCCATCGAGCGGCGTCATCGTGTCGTTCAGCTCGGGATAATTGGTCAGGACATACCAGGGCAGGACCGGCTCCATCGGCCAGATCAGACCCCTTTCGGCGAGGCGGTCGGCAAGGAACTGGCGGATCGTGACATAAAGGTCCGAAGCGCCCCAGTGGAAGGCGCCCGCGGCGACCCCGAGCAGCCCGAACAGGATCAGCGCGCTCTGCCACGGATTGGTCATGTCGCCGGCGACATGGACGATCTCGTGATTGGGCGAGCGGCGCGCGAGGGTCACCGCGCCGCGATAGTCGCTGCAGCGCCCGCACATGTGGCAGGTGCCGGCGCCGCGCATCGCGCGCACCGGCACCAGCGGCGCGCAATTGAGCGCCGCCGAATGACCGCCGCGCGGCTTCACGTGCTCCCTGGACCACTCCGCCCAGGCCTCGCGATCGACCCGGAAATGCAGCGGCGCCAGCTTGGCCAGCAGATTGAACACGCCATTGACCGGGCACAGGAAGCGGCACCAGACGCGCTTGTTGCGGCCCCAGAGATAGCCGACGCCGATCGCCGCGACCGTCGAGCCGCCCAGAACCAGCAGCGCCGGGCGCGGATATTGATAGACGCTGGTCATCTGGCCATAAACGGTCGTCAGCACGAAGGCGACGAAGGGCCAGCCCTTCCATTGCAGCCAATGCGGAATGGCGCCGCCGCGACCGTGTTCCGAGGCGCGCTCGCTCAGCGCGCCTTCAGGGCACAGGAGCCCGCACCACAAACGCCCGACCAGGACCATCGAGAGGAGCACGAAGGGCCACCAGATCCCCCAGAACACGAATTGCGCGAAAAGGGTGACATTCGTCCAGATATGGGCCGCGCCCTGCGGCAGCGGCAGAACGGCGGGAACGACGAGCAGGCCGGCATAGACGACGACCACCGCCCATTGCAGGCGGCGGAGCAGCGCCTGATGGTCGCGCAGCCAGGTCCCGAACCGCGCCAGCGCGGCGTCGATCCCGCGCGATGGCCGAGGAGAGCCTAGCGCGACGCGATCTGTGGACGATACAAGAGCCATCCCATGGCGCCCCAATAAGCAAGGAAGACGAGCAGCTCGGTCAGATCGGGCCGCGCCCGCCAGCCCGTGAGCGAGGAGAACAGGCCGCCGATTCCGCCGCCGTCCGAAAGCCAGGCGGAAGCGTCCCAAAGCCGGCCGGAGAGGCGCGGCAGCAAGCCGAGCGAGACCAGATTGTCCGCCGCCGTCAGCAGGAGCGCGCCGGCAAGCAGAAGCAGCATGACCTCGGTGATCCGGAAGAAAAGCCGCCAGGACAGGATGCGGCTGCCCCATTGCAGCGCCCCATAGGTCGCGACCGCCAAAGCCAAGCCGCCCGCCGCGGCGAAGCCCGCC
>JAKANG010000398.1 GCA_021812505.1 Pseudomonadota bacterium | reverse complement strand
AAATTTCTGACCCACCAGGACGAGACTCCGCCCCCGCCGATCGATCAGGTCGTGCGGATCGCCTTCAATCCCAATCTGGTCACCGCCTGGTTCACCAGCGTTATGGGCATCATCAGCTCGACCACCATGCTGGCGATCATCCTCGCCGGCGCGGCCGTGGTGCGCGAGCGCGAGCACGGCACGGTCGAGCATTTGCTGGTCATGCCGGTGACGCCCTTCGAGATCGCGACGGCGAAGATTTGGGCCAATGGCCTGATCATCGCCGGGGCGGTTTGGCTGTCGCTGGTTTTCGTGGTGAAGAGGCTGCTCGCCATTCCGATCGAAGGCTCGATCCCGCTGTTCATGCTCGGCGCGGCGCTCTATCTTTTTTTTGCGACCTCCGTTGGGATTTTTCTCGCGACCATCGCGCGGACCATGCCGCAGCTCGGCCTGCTCTACATGCTCGTCGCCGTGCCGCTGAACCTCCTCTCGGGCGCCAATACGCCGCTCGAGTCCATGCCGCCTTTCCTGCGCGCGGTCATGCAGGCCTCGCCCACGACCCATTTCGTCGCCATCGCCCAGGCGATCCTCTATCGCGGCGCCGGCTTCGACATCGTCTGGCCGCGTTTTGTGGCGACGGCGGCGATTGGCGGATTTTTTCTCGCTTTGGCCCTGTGGCGCTTCCGCAGTGTGTCGACGCAATCGCAGTCGTGACGCTGGCCTGGAACTTGCTTGATTTTTGGGCAAACAGGCCGGGACGACAAAATGCCGCTCTATTCCTACAAATGCGCCGATTGCGAGAAGGAATCCGAATTGCTCATGCGCTCGGACGACAAGGTTGTCTGTCCGGCTTGCGGCGGCGAGAAGATGGAGCGTCTGCCATCCTGGCTCGCGCCGGACCTGAAATCCAACGCCATTCGCAAATCATGGCGCGCGGCCGCCGCGCGGGGCGGCGATATCAGCAATTTCAACAAGTCCGAGCGCAACAGCTTCAAGAAGTGAGAGCTTGCCGCCTCAATGCGCGGGGGCCTTGACGCCATTGTGGTGGGCGACGATGGCGTCGGCGCTCTTGCCGACCATTTCCGCCAGATGATCGAATTTCTGCGTGAAGAAGGCGACTCCCGCCGTCGCCGAGCGCAATTCGACGATCAGTCCGTCCATTTCGGCTTCGGGGATCAAGGCGTTGAGCACGTCCCAGCCTTCCCAGTCCGGACGCCCGTCATAGCCGAGGATCTGGCCGCGGCGGCCGGAGACGATGGCTGTGATGCGCGACAGGGCGTCGCTCGGCGTGGTGATCTCGACATTGAGGATCGGCTCGAGCAGAACCGGATTGGCCTTGGCCAGAGCCTCGGACATGCCGATGCGGGCGGCGGTGCGGAAGGCCATGTCGGAGGAATCGACAGTATGGTAGGAGCCGTCGGTCAGCGTCACAGCGACGTCCACGACCGGGAAGCCAAGCGGTCCCTTTTCCGTGGCGTCCTTGCAGCCTTCCTCGATCGCGCCGAAATAATTCCGCGGCACCGCGCCGCCATGGACCATCTCGCTGAACGTGAAGCCTTCGCCACGGGGCACGGGGGCGACATCGAGCGCAACGTCGCCAAACTGGCCATGACCGCCGGACTGCTTCTTGTGCCGGCCGCGCACGGACACGGAATGGCGGATCGTTTCGCGATAGCCGACGCCGGGCTTCTGCGCTTCGACGCTGACGCCGAAGCGCGCGGCGAGCCGCTCCAGCGCGACGCGCAGATGCATCTCGCCTTGGCCGTATAATCTCAGCTCCCCCGCCTCCTGGTCCTGCACGAAGGAAAGCGACGGGTCCTCGTCGCTGAGCTTGCTCATGGCGGCGGCCAGCCGAACCTCGTCCTTGCGGTCCTTCACGGTCAGGGCGATGCAATGGGTGGGCTGCGGCGGGGCGACGGCGGAAAGCGCCGGCTCGGGCGCCGCTGCTTTGGCGTCGCCGAAGGTGTCGCCAGTGGCCACATGGTCGAGCCGGCCGAAGGCGACGCTATCGCCTTCCTCGACCTTGCCCTGTTTCGAGCCGGCAAGGCCCATCAGCCGGGACAGGCCGGAAATGCGATCCTCGCCATGGGCGCTCCTGACGAGGGCGCCGTCGCTGAACGCGCCGCGCAGGACGCGAGCGAAGCTCAGCTTGCCGCCATGGGCGGTGTGAATGGTCTTGATCGCATGGGCGAGCGCCGGGCCCTGGTCGGCGACGCCGAGGCGCGCCCGGACCTTGGCGATCCCCGGCGATTCGTGGCGCAGCGCCTTGAGCAGGCGGGTCACGCCGTGGCCCGCTTCGGCCGAGCCGATCAGAACCGGCGCCACGAGCCCCTCGCGCAGGTCGCGGGTCAGGTCGTCGAAGATCTGGTCGCGCGGCGGCTCGATATCGGCGATCAGCTCCTCCATCAGGTCGTCGTCGTAATCGGCGAGCTTTTCGAGCATGGTGTAGCGCGCTTCCTTCTCGCGCGGCATTTCGCCGGCCGGCACGTCAACCACTTCGGAGGGCGCGTGCTCGCGATAGACGAAGGCGCGTTCGAGCGCGAGATCGATGAAACCGGTGACGATGCCGCTCTGCCAGATCGGGATCTGCCGCAGCAGAAGCGGCGTGCGCGAGGCCGGCTGGAGCATGGCGAGCGTCTCGCGGATGCGCATCGTGGCCTGGTCGATCTTGTTGATGAACAGGATGCGCGGAACGCCGAGGTCCTCCAGTTCGCGCAGGATCATGCGCAGCGCGGGCAGCTTGCGTTCGTCCGCCTCGCAGACGACGATCGCGGCGTCGCACAGGGGCAGGACATTGCGGGCCTCGTGGGCGAATTCGACCGAGCCGGGCAGGTCGAAGAAGGTATAGCGGTCGCCGAGATAATCGACCGAGGCGACATTGGCTTCCACGCTGGCGGCGTGGGCGCGCGCTTCCGCGCTGCTGTCGCCGACGGATGAGCCGTCGCGCACCGAACCTTGGCGGGA
>JAKANG010000397.1 GCA_021812505.1 Pseudomonadota bacterium | reverse complement strand
ACTGCGTCGAGTCCGACCCGGACCTGCTGGCGGCCTTTGCCGAGGAAGAGCGCCTTGCGCCTTATCTCCATCTTTCGCTGCAATCGGGCGACGATCTGATCCTGAAGCGCATGAAGCGGCGCCACAGCCGCGCCGACAGCGTCGCCTTCTGCGCCGAGTTGCGCCGGCTGCGCCCGGACATGGTTTTCGGGGCCGACCTGATCGCGGGCTTTCCGACCGAGGACGACGCCATGGCCGCGCGCAGCCTTGCGCTGATCGAGGACTGCGGATTGAGCTTCCTCCATGTCTTTCCCTTTTCGCCGCGCCCCGGAACGCCGGCTGCGCGCATGCCGCGGGTCGCGCCAGAGCTCGTCAAGGCGCGCGCGGCGCAGCTGCGCGAAGCCGGGGACAAGGCTTTCCGTCATCATCTGGCGGCGTGCGTCGGGCGAAGCCTGAGCGTCCTCACCGAGCGCGGCGGCATGGGCCGCGCCCAGGATTTCACCCCGGTCCGCACGCCCGGCCTCGCGCCGGGGCTTCTCCTGAGCGGTCGCGCCTCGGGCGTTTCGAGCGGCGCGCTGGAGGTAAGCTTTTCTTCATAGTTAATTGAATCGTCGGCGGCGCGGTAAGACAACTCGAGAAAATTCTCGTCAAATTGTCGGCGTTGCGCCCGGATCGGGCGCGAGGAATGCTCATGCCGACAAAGATTGGTTTTGACAGCGGAAGCGATTTCCGGCGCCGCTTCCGTTTCGACGCCGGATGGGCGCTTCGGCTGGCGCGCCGGCGCGCCCTCGCCCTGCGGGGTCGCCTGTCGGAGGGAATCGCCGCGCTGCGGGCGAGGGGCGGGCGTCGGGGGACCGCAGGAGATATTTTGGCCGCCCCAGATGGCGCGGCGGCGGCTTTCGCCGCCGGCGGGCTTTTTCGGCGCGCCGGTCTCCTGATTCGTCCGCTCCTTCGCTTCGTCCTGGCGCGCAACGCGTCCATTCTCAAATTCGCCGCTGTCGGCATGGCGCTCCTCGCCGCCGCCGGCTTTCTTGCGCAGTGGCTGCATTCCGGCGCGGGAGTCGAAAACGCTCAGCCTCCGGAGGCCGCCAAACCCGCGCCGCGCTCGTCGGAATGGGTGAAAATCCCCGGGCCTTTCCATCTCTTCAGCCTTTCCGCGCCGCTCGTCGCCGGGCAAAAACCCGATTACGACGCGCGGCGCCATTCGACCGGGGGCGGGCGCGAGGATTTTCTCGCCTTTGGCCAATTCGACGGCCGGGCGCCTTTCGTCAGGTTCGCGGTCTACCGCCATGGATCGGAGAAAACGCCTGAGTCGGCCTTTTATGTCGAAATGGCGCGGCGCGCCGCCGCGATCGGAATCAGCATCGACCGCGCCGATCCGCCCATGCCCCAGACCACGCGTTTCGGAAAATTCGAAATGGCGGCGCTGTCCATGCTCAAGGGGCGGCTGGCGCGCGACAATTGCCGGGGCTTCCGTCTCGTCGCCGCGCCGCCCGGCGTCGGCATAGCCGGATTTGCCTGCGGTGCGGACGGCCAGCCCTTGAGCAACCGCCAACTCGCCTGCGTCATCGACCGCCTCGACCTCGTTTCGGCGCGCGGGGACAAGGCGTTGCGCGATTTTTTCGTCGCGTCCGAGCCCCGCGGCGCCGCGGGTTGCGCCGAGTCGGGGCCATCGCGGCGGGGGACGAAATAGCTCAAGGGGTGCAGGAAAGCCGCGCGGGGTGAGTTTTTCAACTTTGTTGGCCCAATTTGCTATCGCTCGCCGCGCCGAAGCGCTAGATTGGCGCCAGACATAAGGAGTTCGCCATGCGCCGCACGTCCCCTTTCGTTCTCGCGCTCGTCGCCGGCGCGCTGGTTTGCGCCAGCGCCCAGATTTCGAGCGCCCAAACCGCCGGCAACGCCAGGCGCGCCAATGAAGTGGTCGTCGTCAAGCGCAGCTTCCTCGACCCGGGCAATGTCGTGCCGGTCGGCTCGGAGGACCGCTTCGTGGCCACCGTGGCCCACCCGGCCCCCGCGCCAGGCGGAACCTATCGCAACGACAATTTCGGCGATTGGCTGCTGCCGGAGAATTTCGGCGTGCCCGGCTTCCAGCGCTGACCGGGGCCGCATTGAAACACGAACGGCCGGGCGAAAGCCCGGCCGTTCGTGTTTCCTTCTCCCCATCGGACGCCCGTCTGAAGGCGGGCGAAGATGGCGCGTCAGCGCCGGATGAGGGGCGCCGCCGGCAGGGATAGATGAAGCCCGCCGCGTTCAGTCCTTGGCGCGCTCGACGTAGCTATTGTCCTCGGTGAGGACGACGATGCGCGCGCCGACGCCGATATGGGGCGGCACCATCACGCGCAGGCCGTTGTCCATCTTGGCCGGCTTGTAGGAGGACGAGGCCGTCTGGCCTTTCACTACCGGCTCGGTTTCCACGACTTCGAGGGTCACGCGGGCGGGAAGCTGGATGGCGACCGCCTGGCCGTTGAAGATCGACAGGATGCATTTCATGCCTTCCTGCAGATAGGCGGTCTGTTCGCCGATCACGTCCTTGGGAACGATGACCTGTTCGTAATTGTCGTCGTTCATGAACGTGTAGCCGTCGCCGTCGGCATAGAGGTAGCTGAAAGTCATGTCCTCGACATGGGCGCGCTCGACCTGCTCGGTGGTTTTGTAGCGCACGGAGGTCTTGGTGCCATCGGAAAGACGGCGCATGTCGATCTGGGTCGTCGGCGTGCCCTTGCCGGGGAAAAAGCTTTCGGCGCTCAGCACGACATAGAGATTGCCGTCCTCGTGCTCGATGATATTGCCCTTGCGGACGTTGCTGGCGATGATTCTCACGTCTCGATTTCCTCGGCGAGCGACGCCCGCCACGCCGGTTGAAGGGACGGGCCGTCGGGTCTATGGACCTTCTTTGAAAGCTGCGGCGACACCTATACCCGAAGATCGCCGCAACGCCAGTTTTTTTGTCGCAAAGAGGGAGCAGG
>JAKANG010000006.1 GCA_021812505.1 Pseudomonadota bacterium | reverse complement strand
TGAAGGACACGGCGACGCGCGGCCGCGTGTCGGAGGCGGGCGCCTGCTGCGGGTCGGCCGGCGGATTGGGCAATGGCGCGCCGACGATCGGCGGCGGCGTCAGAAGGGTGGGCGGGAGCGCCGGGGCCTGCGCGAAGCCCGAAGCAGGCGCGGCGAGGCAGAT
Source organism: Pseudomonadota bacterium (assembly GCA_021812505.1). The sequence goes on along the minus strand of JAKANG010000006.1, from coordinate 12,867 downwards.
CAGGACGCCGAGCGCGCCTCTTGTCGTCATGGCCCGTCTTGCGTCCAGGTCCGTCGCGCGCCGCAAAATTCCTCTCCTGCTCATCCTGTCGCCATCGGTTTACAAAACGGCCTTTTTAGGGCTTTGTGCGGCAAAATCATTGGATGTTTTCATGACCGACACGATCAATCTCCTTGCCGCGCGCCGTTCGGCCCCGCCAATCCAGATGCGCGGCCCCGGCCCGACGCCGGAGGAATTGCGCCAGCTCCTCACTCTGGCGGCGCGCGTTCCGGACCATGGCAAGCTCGCTCCCTGGCGCTTTATCGTCTTCGAGGGCGAGGGCCGCGCCCGCGCCGGCGAAGTCCTGGCCGAGATCTTCGCCCATCGCGAGCCCGGCGCCGACGTCGCGCGCCTCGACCTCGAGCGCGGGCGATTCGCGCGCGCCCCGCTCGTCATTGGCGTTGTGTCCCGCGCCGCGCCGCATGTCAAAATCCCCGTCTGGGAGCAGGAGCTTTCGGCGGGCGCGGCCTGCATGGCCCTGACCGTCGCGGCGACCGCGATGGGCTTCCGCACCGCCTGGCTCACCGAATGGTGCGCCTATGATCGCGAGGTCATGACCCGCTTCGGCCTTGCCGAACACGAAAGAATGGCTGGGTTCATCTATATCGGGCGGGTCGATAACGCGCCCGAGGACCGGACCCGGCCGGACCTCGACTCCCTCGTCAGCCGGTTCTGACCGCGTCGAAGGCGGCGTTGATCGCTTTTGCCTGATCCGGCGTCAGGGCGAATTTGCCTGAAAATCCGTCGCGCGCGGCGAGCGCGCACGCGCGGGCGAAATCGTCGTCTTCGCCTGGCTCGGCGCAATCATAGGCCGGCGCGCCCGCCGCCGCAGCAGCCAGAACAGCGAGGCTGCGGGCGAGGCGCAGCGGGTCGGGCTTTTCCCCTTGAAGCGCCCGCGCGAGGCCAAGCCGCGCCGCTAGAAGGCCTTCGTCGCGCCCTATCCCGATCAGCCGATGGGTCGCGCGGACGAGCGCGCCGAGTTCGAAGATCGCGGCGGGCGAGTCGGCGACCAGCGGCAGAATTTTCATCGAGCCATCGGGCAGGTCGTTTTCCGCTTCGCGCACGGCGAGCTTGGCGCCGAGATGCTGGATATCGCGCCCGCCAAGGGCGTCGGGCAGGATGATTCCGTCAGGCGGCGCCGCCATCACCGCGTCGAGGTCGGCGTCGGCGAGACCGGACGCCAGCGGGTGGATGAGCGCCAACCGCTTCCGCCCCGCCGCCTTCGCCGCCGCGATCATTTCCACCGCCGCCGCGCGGGTCCTTTCCGTGTCGTCCATGCTGAGGTCGATCGCCAAAGCGTCGGCGTCGCTCGTTAGCGCCGCGGCGAAGGCGGCGGGCGAGGCGGCGGAAACGACAAGGATCGAGCGCATGGTCTGGGGCTCCGTCCGGCGCGCCGCGAATCATGATGATGATTAAGCTAAACTTTACCTTGTTTCATCATCCTGCGTTAACGGGGCCGCAACGGCGGTCGCGCTTGAGCTCCGCGAGACGCGCATGATCGTTCGCAAATTCATCCAGTGGTCTGAAAACGCGCCGGCCAGCGCGCGGGCGGAGGGCGTCGGCGCCCTGGCGCGGGCCTATCTCTATGGCGAGATGGATGCGGAGGAGCGCGCCGAGGCGGAGCAGATGCTTTATGCAACGCTTGACGATCCCTCGCCGCTGGTGCGCCGCGCGCTCGCCGAAAGCTTCGCCAGCGCGGTGGACGCGCCGCCGGCCATCGTTATCGGCCTCGCGCTCGACCAGTCAGATATTTCCTCGGTCGTTCTGACGCGGTCGCCGCTTCTCACCGACGCCCAGTTGATCGATTGCGCTTCTGTCGGCGATTCTGTCGCGCAGGCCGCGATCGCTCTTCGCCCGGAGCTTTCTCCCGCCGTCGCCTCCGCGCTCGCCGAAGTCGCCGGGCGCGAGGCGATGATCACGCTCGCGGTCAATGAAGGGGCCAATCTGCCGGAATTCGCCCTGCGCCGGATGATCGAGCGCTTCGGCGAGGACGCTGAACTGCGCGAGGCCCTGCTGGGCCGGCCCTGGCTTCCGGGCGTGGTGCGCGCCGCGCTCGCCTCGGCCGCCGCGCGCCAGCTCGCGCAACACGCCGTCGAGCGCAACTGGCTTTCGCCCGCGCGCTCGGAGCGCGTGGCGAAGGACTCGCGCGAACGCGCCGCCATGATCATCGCCGCAGGATGCGCCGCATTTTCGGAGGAAACGGCGGCGCTCGCGGCCTATTTGCGCGTCTCGGGGCAACTGACGGCCGGTCTCGCCCTGCGCGCCTTGCTCTGCGGGCAGACGGACCTGTTCGCCGCCACCTTGGTCGAACTGACGGGAATCGGTCCGAAGCGGGTCGCGGGCCTGATCCACGAGCCGGCGTCCAACGCCTTTGCCGCGCTTTACGCCCGCGCCGGCCTGCCGGCGCCTTTGCTGATCGCCTTCCGCGCCGCTCTGGTGGCGCTGACCAAGGCGCCGCGCGGCGCGCATGACGACATCGAGCGCGGCGGCCTGCGCCTGCCCGTCATCCAGTCCGTTCTCGCCGAATGCGAAGCGGCTCGAGACGAATCTCTGGCCCGGCTGATCGCGCTGCTGCGCCGCTTCGAGGCCGACGCCGGCCGCGAAACCGGCCGGAAAGCGCTCGCCCGCCTGCGCGCGGAACGGGCTGCGCCCGTCGTCGCCCCGGTGTCCGGCGCCGAGCCGGCGGCCGAACAGATCGAGGCCGAGCAACCGGTCGGCAAGGTCGAGCCGATGACCGAGCCGCTGGCGGAAACCGATGTCGTAGTCGATCTCGTCGCCCTGGAAAAAGAAATGATGGCGGCCTAATCCATCATCCCCGAGGCCTTGAGCCAATAGAGCAGGGTAAGCGTCTTGCCGTCGCGGATCGCGCCGGCGTCCGCCTCGCGCAGGACTTCCGCGAAAGCCGCCTCGACGACCTCGATTTCTTCGCCTTCCTCCTCCATGCCGCCGCCATCGGCGACGCGCGCGTCAGGCGAATAGGGCGCGATGAAGAAATAGAGCTTTTCGGTAGTCGCGGCGGGGCTGACGAAAGCCTCGAACAGGAAGCGCAATTCGTCGACCTTCAGGCCCATTTCCTCCATCGCCTCGCGCCGCATGCAGGCGTCCGGCGCTTCGCCGGGATCGAGCGTGCCGGCGCAGGCCTCGAGCAGGCCGGGTGTGCGATCGTTCATGAAGGCGCCGAGGCGGAACTGGCGGGTCAGCAGAACCTGGCCGCGCGCGGGGTCGTAGGGCAGAAGCACGCAGGCGTCGGGCCGCCGAAAAAGGTTGCGCTCATGCCGCTCCCACCGCCCGTCGGCTCGGCGCAATTCGTAGGTCAGGCGCGAGAAGGAATATTTCTCGTCGGCGAGAATGGTTTCGTCGAGGCCGCGCGGCGTCGGCTTGTGATCGTGCGACATTGGCATTCCCTTTCGATCGCGAGCCGTCGCGATCGGATGACGAGCGTCTCTTTGACGCACTATGGCCTGAATTGCTCGCGCAGGATGCGCTCTTCCATCGAATGGCCGGGGTCGTGGAGCAACTCCAGTCCGATCGAATGATCGGTCGTCACCCTGACGCGCGCCACGTCGCGGAATTCATAATGGTCCGCTACCGCCGCGACAGGGCGCTTGTCCGCCTCCAGCACCTCGATCACGACCTCCGCCTTGTCCGAGAGCAGGGCGCCGCGCCAGCGCCGGGGCCGGAAAGCCGAGATGGGCGTGAGCGCCATCAGGGGCGCGCCGAGCGGCAGGATCGGGCCATTCGCCGAAAGGTTATAGGCGGTTGATCCCGCGGGCGTCGAAACCAGCACGCCGTCGGACACCAGTTCCTCGAGCCGGACATGGCCATCGATATAAACCCGCAGCTTTGCGGCCTGCGCGCTCTGGCGCAGGAGCGAAACCTCATTGATGGCGTGGGCGGTCGCTTGTTCGCCCGACCGGTTTTCCGCGATCATGGTCAGGGGATGGATGATCGAGCTTTGCGCGGCGGCGAGGCGCTTGCGCAGGCCGGTCTCGCGGAATTCGTTCATCAGGAAGCCGACCGAGCCGCGGTTCATCCCATAGATCGGGACGTTGCGGCCCATGAACCGGTGCAGGGTCTGGAGCATCAGGCCGTCGCCGCCGAGCGCCACCACCACGTCGGCCTCGTCGGAATGGACGTCGCCATAGCGCCCCACCAGGCGGGCGCGGGCGTGTTCGGCTTCAGGGGAGCTGGCCGCGAGAAAATTGATCTTCTCGAAGCGCCGCCCGTCCGGACGATGCGTGTCGGACCGAGGACTTGGGGCCGGTGAATCGCTCATGTTCCGTTCCAGCATGTGGCGGTCCGAGACTCGGGATTGCGACGTGGGCGCGCACGGTGGCCAAGGAATAGGCGAAGCGGCAAAAGAGGGCAAGGCGCGCCGGCGCACGGCGGCCTCGCGCCGCAAGTCCTTTCGCCAGCGCAAATTTTAGCTTGTCGTTGACGAGGATCAAAAACTTTATCCTCTCATCCGAGCGTGCTATTGTCCCAACTGAAATCCTCAGTTATTGGCCCTCTTTGGCCCAGGGGAGAGCTGGTTTTGGAAAGTCTGGCCGAGAAGGCGCTGTTCGATACGGTTTTCGGTCGCCTTGAGACCAGCGCCAAGACGATGGCCTGTTCCCAGAAGGCGGCGCCTGGGCTCGCTCTCGAATGCAACGAATGCGAGATCAAGGGTTTGAGCGTTTGCGATTCGCTCGAACCCGAAGAGTTCGAACTCCTGGAGCAGATTGGCCGAACGCTGGCGTTTCCGGCAAAGGCGACGCTTTTCGAACAGGGGCGCGATGCGCCTTTCGTCTCCAATATCACCTCGGGCGCGTTGCGCCTGTCGAAGCTGCTGCCCGACGGCCGCCGCCAGGTGGTCGGCTTCGCGCTCCCGGGCGATTTTCTCGGCCTCGCCCTGGACCCGACTCACATGTTCACGGCCGACGCGCTGACCCCGGTGAAGGTCTGCCAGTTTTCGCGACTCGGCTTTTCTGACCTCCTCGACAAGAAACCGCGGCTGATGCGCGCCATGTTGAACATGGCGGCGCATGAACTGACCCTGGCCCAGGACCAGATGGTCGTTCTCGGCCGCCGCACCGCCGAGGAAAAGATCGCGTCCTTCCTGATCGGCATGCGCAACCGCTATGCGCGCATCCACGGCGCTTCCGTCCATGTGCCGCTGCCGATGACCCGGCTCGACATCGGCGATTATCTCGGCCTGACCGTCGAGACCGTCAGCCGGATGATGACCCGGATGGCGCGCGAGAAGGTCATCGTGATCGTGCCCGACGGCGTGCGATTGCTCGACGTGCCGCGTCTGGAGCAACTGGCGGAAATGTGACGGAAATTCGCGCGAGCGACTCGCGCGGCGTCTTCCTCGAGGGCGTTCGCGTGGCGCTGACCGGCCCGGCCCTTTATGTCGCGATCTCGCTGATGGGCGTGGGGGCTCTGGCGCGGGCCGCGGGCTTTCCCGTCGGCGCGGCGGCCTTGTCCACCTTGCTGCTCTGGGCGGGTCCGGCGCAAGTGCTCTTTTTCGGCGCGGGCGTCGCCAAGACGGCGCCGCCGGCGATCGCCCTGGCGGTCAGCCTGTCCTCCGTGCGGCTGCTGCCGATGTGCCTTTCAGTCCTGCCGATGCTGCGGGAAAAGCGGACGCGGCTTCCCACCTTGTTCGCCGCGGCTCATTTCATCGCCGTCACGGTCTGGGCCGAATCCCTGCGTCGCCTGCCGGAAAGGGCGCGTGAAGAGCGCCTTCCGTTCTTCTTCGGGCTCGCCGTAACCTGCATGGGCCTGACCACCTTTTCGACGGCGCTTGGCTTCTGGCTCGCGGGCTCGTTGCCCGGCCCGCTGGCGGCGGGCATGATGATGTTGTCGCCGATCTATTTCCTCGCCACGACATCGCGCGCGGCGCGTTCCGGCGCCGACTGGCTCGCCATTGTCGTCGGCGTCGTGCTGGCGCCGGTCATGGTGACCTTTGTCGGCGGCGGATTCGACCTGCCCGCGCTCGCCTTGATCGGCGGCGGCGGGGCCTGGCTTCTCGGTTTTTATGCGCGGCGGATCGCATGAGTCTGCTTTCGGGCGACCCGACGCTACATCCCTATCTCGCGCTGATCCTATTCGGCTTCCTGCCGAGCGAGGTTTGGCGGGCCTTGGCGGTGGTCGTCGCGCGGCGCATCGACGAAGAGTCGGAAGTCTTCCTCTTCGTGCGCAGCGTCGCGACCGTGCTTCTGGTCGGTGTCGTGGTGAAGATCGTCCTGGCGCCGTCGAAGGAACTGGCGCTCGCGCCGGTCTGGGCGCGCGCTGCCGCTTTCGCCGTCGGCGGCGCCGCCTTTTTCGCGGCGCGACGCTCGGTCTTTGCGGCGGTCCTGGCCGGCGAGGCGACGATCATCCTCGCCGTCTGGTTCTGGACGCGGTGAGAATCAGGAATCGGCCGCAAGCGCTGCGCGTATTTTTTCGGCATAAGCCTTGAGGACGGCCGGGTCGGCCATCTTGCCGCTGTGCGGGCGCAAAGCGACGCCGTCCCAGCGCGGGATCACGTGGAAATGGATGTGAAAAACGCTCTGGCCGCCCGCCGGCTCGTTGAACTGGTTCACGGTGAGGCCATCAGCGCCCATGGCGGCCTTCACCGCGCGGGCGAGTTTCTGCACCCTGAGAATCAAGGTCGAGAGGACTCCCGCCGGAACGTCGAAAATGTTGCGCGCGCCGAGCTTGGGGATCACCAGCACGTGGCCTTCGGCCTGCGGCATGACGTCCATGAAGGCCAGCGTGTCCTCGTCCTCGAAAACCTTCTCGCAGGGGATTTCGCCGCGCAGGATCTTGGCGAAGATATTGGTGGGATCGTAGGTGGTCATGAGCGGCTCCGCTGAATCCTTCTGCCGTTTCAGGAGAAGGCGGCGCGCCGGCGCCGGATGACGGGAGGAGGAATCTCGTCGCAAACTGCCCAAGCGAGGCGGCCCGGTCAAGCGCCGTCATGCCTTTCTGAACGGTCCGCTTTCCGCATATTCAGCGATCATCGCGTCCACCGCGCGGCCTTCGCGGGCGAAATAATCGGCGGCGGCGGCGGCGAGGCGCGGATTGGCGAAATCGTGGGAGGAAAAGGTCGGAACCGCCTCATAGCCGCGCGCGAACTTGTGTTCGCCCTGCGCCCCGGCCTCGACCCTTTTCAATCCGCGCTCGATGGCGAATTCGATCGCCTGGTAATAGCAGAGCTCGAAATGCAGGCAGGGGTGATGTTCGATCGCGCCCCAGTTGCGGCCGTAGAGCGCGTCGTCGCCGATCAGGTTGAGCGCGCCGGCGATGAGCCGTCCCTCGCGCCGCGCGACCACCAGCAGGATGCGACCGGCGAGCGCGGCGCTCAAATGCGAGAAAAAGGCGCGGTTGAGATAGGGGCGGCCCCATTTCCGCGAGCTGGTGTCGGTGTAGAATTCGAAAAAAGCGTCCCAATGGGCTTCCGTGAGATCGCTTCCAGTGAGCCTTTCTATGGAAATCCCCGCGGAAACCGCCTCGGCGCGCTCCTTGCGGATCGCCTTGCGCTTGCGCGACGAAAGCGCCGCGAGAAAGTCGTCGAAGCTCCTGTAGCCGCGATTGAAGAAATGGAACTGCTGGCCCTTGCGCTGGATCATGCCGGCTTGAGCGAGAAAGGCCTGATCGGCGGCGTCGGGAAAGGTGATGTGCAGCGAGGAGACGCCTGCCGCCTCGGGCAGGGCGCGCAGGCCGGTCAGCAAGGCCTCGCGGGCGCCCGTCGGCGCGTCGGAGGCGACGAGCAGCCGGCGGCCTTGCACCGGCGTGAAGGGCGTCGAAACCTGCGCCTTGGGATAATAACGCCCGCCGACCCGCTCGAAGGCCTCGGCAAGGCCCTGGTCGAAGACATATTCGCCCAGCGAGTGGGTCTTGAAATAAACCGGCGCGCAGGCCGCGATCCGGCCTTCCCGCGTCTCGGCCACGATGTGGGCGGGACGCCAGCCTGTCCCCTTGCCGACGCAGCCGCTCGCCTCCAGAGCCGAGAAGAAGGCGTGGGAAAGAAAAGGATTGAAGCGCTCGCTGACGCCTTCGGCGGGGCGGGCCGGATTGGCGCAGGCGTCCCAGTCCTGCGCCAAAATAGCGTCGATGCGCTCGATCTGACGGATGCGAAAGGGAATGGCGTTCATTGGCCGACGATCTTGCCCCGGAGAAGCCTGACGATCCAGCCTGGATTTGAGGCGGGGCGGGGCAAATTCCGGGCGCCGGGAACCAACGTCAGACGCAGCCGGTCGGCTTCGGCAGGCCGCCATATTTGGTGATCGGCTTCATCGGGCCGGTCTGCCAGAGATCGAACATTTCCTTGTTCGGCCGTCCGACAAAGGCGGCGAATTTGCGGATGGGCGGAACGGTCTGGTTCTCGTCGTAATACTCGCGCGCCTTGAGAACCTGGTCCCATTTTTCCTCTGTCATGTCGAAGCCGTCGGCATCGGCCATCCCCTTGCCAATATCCGGGGTCCATTGGTCCATGTCCTGGAGATAACCGTCTCCGTCACGCGGGGGCAAATTCATCAAAGGCTCCTTCGCGCCGCGCCATATCGTCTCCATGCGTCGGGCGCGAACGCATGGAATTATTCTAATGTAAAGTTGTAATGCCGACGGTCAAGGAGGCGCGCGTCGGTAATTGCCGCTCATGCGCGTCGCCGATAAGGAATTCTCGCTCAGGCAGCCTTGGCGCTGACGCGATTGCGACCGCTGTTCTTGGACAGGTAAAGCGCCTGGTCGGCGCGCCGCAGCAAGTCGGCCACGCTTTCGCCGCCCACGGAATCGGCGATGCCGATCGAGACGGTGACAGCGATCGCGCGCTCGTCGCCCGTGAGCGAAAAGGGCGCGGCGGCGACGGCGGATCGGATTCGCTCGCCGACATTCTCGGCGGTCGCCAGCCGCGTGTCGGGCATGACGATGACGAATTCCTCGCCGCCGAGACGGCACATCAGGTCGGCGCCGCGCACCTTGCGCTTGACCCGTGCGGCGAAATTTTTGAGCACCTCGTCGCCGATTTCATGGCCATAGGTGTCGTTGACCCGTTTGAAATGATCGACGTCGAGGATCATGATCGCGACCGGCCTCTCGCGCTCCGCGGCCTGATCGAGCAGCCCGCTCAGATGCGATTCGAGGTAGCGGCGATTGTTGAGCCCCGTCAGCGGATCGAGCACCGCCATTTCCATTGCCGCCATGACCTTGGAGCGGAGCGCGTCGGCATAACGCTTGCGCCGCACCTGGGCGCCGACGCGGGCGAGGATTTCGTTCGGATCGACCGGGCGCACGACATAATCGTTCACGCCGAGGTCGAGCCCGCGCAGGATGCGCTGCCGATCCTCGAGATCAGCGAGGAGCAGCAAGGGCGTATTGCGGGTGCGCTCCAGCGAGCGGAGCTGACTGCACAGGCGAAGGCCGTCGAAATCGGCGAGGCCGATGCTGACGATGACCAGATCGTAGTCCGTTTCGGCTGCGCCGAAGAGGGCCTGATGGGCGTCGGTTTCAAGGTCCACTTCATAGCGCCCGCCCAACGCCGACTGGATACGCTGCGCCGCGTTGGGGCGATCCTCGACCAGAAGGATCCTTCCGCCGAGGCCGTTGTCCATTTTTACGGGAAAGGCGGCCGCGCCGAGGCTCGCCGAAGTGTCGGCGCGACTGCGCAATTCGTCGATCACGAGCTTCAGGCGCGCGAGCGAGCGGACTCGCGCGATCAGGGCGATCTCGTCGATCGGCTTGGTCAGGAAGTCGTCGGCGCCGGCTTCGAGCCCGCGCAGGCGGTCCGTGGTCTGGTCGAGCGCCGTGACGATGACGACGGGGAGGTGAAAAGTCTCCGGATTGGTCTTGATCCGGCGGCAGACCTCGAAACCGTCCATGCCCGGCATCATCACGTCGAGCAGGACGATATCGCATTCGCCCCTTTCGCAGATCTTGAGGGCCTCGTATCCGTTGGTGGCGATGACTACGTCGAAATATTCCGCCGTCAGCCGCGCTTCGAGCAGCTTGAGGTTCGGAATGACGTCATCGACCACCAGCACGCGGGCCGTCATGGGCAAGACCTTTCAAATTGTCGGCGGGGGCGACGCCATCACCTGTCGCCAATGTAATTGCGGACGGTTTCCAAAAATTTCACGACCGAGATCGGTTTTGAGAGATAGGCTTCGCAACCGCCCTGACGGATCTTCTCCTCGTCGCCTTTCATGGCGAAGGCGGTGATCGCGACCACCGGAATATGGGCCAGATCCGGGTCGTCCTTCAGCCATTGCGTGACCTGAAGCCCGGAGACCTCGGGAAGCTGGATGTCCATGAGGATCAGGTTCGGCCTGTGCTGGCGCGCCAGGCCCACGGCCTCGACGCCGCTTTTGGTCTGGACCGTCGCATAGCCATGCGCCTCCAACAGGTCGTTGAAGAGCTTCATGTTCAGCTCGTTGTCCTCGACGATCAGAACCGTCTTTTTCATTGCGCCTCGCCCAAACCGCCGCGCCGTGAGTTCCCCGCGCCGAATTCTCGAAACTTATGCGACAGAAATTGACGAAACAAAAATTCGGCGCGAACTTGAAAAAGGAAGTTAACAAAGTCCGGCGTTTCCCTTGCCTTTCCGTCCTGCCGACCCGCGCCCTCCCGACCGCCGCTCCCCCGTGAGCGAAGAGGCCGAAGCCATGGCCATCGAGGCCTTGGGCTTTCTTGCCGGCGATTCCGAGCTCTTGTCCCGTTTTCTTGCCCTGTCGGGCCTCGATGTCGGCTCATTGCGCGCCGCGGCGGCCCAGCCGGGTTTTCTCGCCGGCGTCCTGGCCTTCATCGCCGGCCACGAAAAGACACTGCTGGCCTTCGCCACGGCGAGCGGCAAGTCGCCCGAGGCCGTCGGCGCGGCGAATCGGGCGCTCAATCCCGAGTCCGCGGCCGGCGATTTCTGAACCGCGACGATTTTTCTCGCCGCCCAAGGTGGCGAAGAGCGGAAATCCTCGATAGATAGGCGCGCTATGGGCGCTTCGCGCGCCGAGCTGAGGAAATTCCGCATGGTCAAGGTCGTTTTTGTCAACTCCAATGGCGAGCGCCGTGAGATCGCAGCCGAGCCGGGGATGACCGTGATGGAAACGGCGGTCAAGAACGGCATCGACCAGATCGTCGGCGAATGCGGCGGCGCCTGCGCCTGCGCCACCTGTCACGTCTATGTCGCGCCGGAATGGTTGGACAAACTGCCCGCCGCGAGCCCGATGGAATCGGACATGCTGGATTTCGCGGTCGATCCGCGCCCCAATTCGCGCTTGTCCTGCCAGATCACCCTGACCGACGCGCTCGACGGTCTCGTCATCGTGACGCCTGAGCGTCAGGGCTGAGGCCCCGCCGGGTTCTCACCGCTTTTTCCCGAATTGCTGAACAGGAAGGGCGCCACGTCGCCCAAGCCTGGCGCTTTTTCGGTGGAAAAGGGCATGGGGCGGCAGACCGAAATCGCCGATAGACCGATTCGCGCCGTCAGCGTCCCATTGACGACGCCTTCGCCCAATCGGGCCGAGATTTTCGCGGCGAGGCCGTGGCCGATGATCTGCTGGGCGAGACCGTCAGTCAGCGCCATGCCGCCGGTGATGGCGAGATGCGCGCCGACCGCCCGCGCCAGCCGCCAGGCGCCGAGCAGGCCGGGACGCCCGCCGTAGATTTCGGCGATGCGGCGGATCAGGCGCAGGGCCTGCGCGGCGACGACGATCAGGTCGACCGAGGCGCGCGGGCTGATCGCGGAGACGAGCGAAACCCTTTTGGCCGCGTCGGCGATTTCCCGCCGCGCTTCGGCGTCAAGCGCGGGCATGAGTTGGCGCTCGGCGATTTCAATCAGGTCGCGGCCGTCCACGATTTCGCGGCGCAGATCGGAAAGATGCGCGCTGGCCGCGGCCAGGGCCTGCCTCCCATGATAAAGTCCGACCAGTTCTCCGACCTTCCTTCGCGCCATTTCGCGGTCGTCGGTTTCGTGCGCCAGGGCCAGCGCCTTGTGCAGCAGCGCGACCTTGCGCTGGCGCAGGATGGCGAGCGTTTCTCGGCCGACCAGGGCGCCGAGAGCGAGAAGAGCGAGGCCGGCGAGGCCGAGGCCGATGAAGCCGAGCGCCGGCGAGCGGGCGAAGAGCAATTCGACGAGCTGGTCCAGCCAGAGGCCAAAGGAAAAGGCGGCCAGCCCGCCGAGCGAGGACAGAAGCAGGCCCGCCCAGCCGAAGGAGGCCCCGCGCAGGAAGCCGCTCGTCTGGGCTTCTTCGGCGGCGCGCTCGGCGGGGTCGGCCAGCAGCGCGGCCTCCGCCTCATAGGCGTCGGGGCGCGCCTCCAGCACGAAATCGCGGGATTGACCGGGCTCCAGCTCGTCGAGCCGGAAGGCGCGGGGGCGCGGCCTGGGCGCGTCGCTCATGACAATCGGTCTCCGAACAGGAACTGGAAGGCGCGGTCCAGCCTGATATGGGGCGCAGGCAGAGGCTTGCCGTCCGTCCCGAAGGTGGGAGCCGGCGGACGGAAGCGCAGGAAGCGATAATCCGCCTCGCCTTCCGGCGTGGCGAGGGCGTCGCCGCGAAAGGCCTCGCGGGGATTGGCTGGCAACTGGCCCGGAAAGATCGCCGCCTCGGTCTCGCCGTCGAAGATATCGCCGTCAAGTCTTTCCCCCGCGAGCGGGGTTCCGACGATGGCGTCGATGGTCTCGCGCCCGCGTCGCACGGCGGCTTCGCGCGTCGCCCGGATCGCGGCCATGGCGATGACGTCCACCGCCGCGCCGGAAAATTCCGAGCGGGCGACCGCGCGGGCGGTCAATTGCCGCAGGATCGCTTCGAGCCGGTCGTGGCTCAGATGGTGCAGGTGATCGGCCTTTGTCGCGGCGATGAGGATCTTATCGAT
>JAKANG010000396.1 GCA_021812505.1 Pseudomonadota bacterium | reverse complement strand
ATGACAATGTCCGCATCGGCGTCACCGGTCGTCTCGACACGATCCAGGCGGCGGTCCTGCTGGAGAAGCTCGCGATTTTTCCCGGCGAGATTTCCGAGCGTAATGCGATCGCCTCGCGTTATGCGCAAGGTCTGCGCGAAGTCGCGATCCCGCCGGTCGTCGCCGAGGGCTGCGAATCGGTCTGGGCGCAATATACGATCCGTCTCAAGCTCGGCCAGCGCGACGGTCTGGCCGCCGCGCTCAAGGAGGCGGGCGTCCCCACCGCCTGCTATTACCCCGTCCCCCTTCATCGCCAGACCGCCTATCGCGCTTATCCTTGCGCCGGCGGCGAGCTGAAGACGACCGACCAGCTCGCGCGGGAAGTGTTGTCGCTGCCGATGCATCCCTATCTGACGGCGGACGCGCAGGACCGCATCGTCGCTGTGGCGGCCAGACATCTGCGCTGAAAAAAAAGCCGCCGCGACCGGTGAAGGTCACGGCGGGCCTGGCTTACGCGTCTGGCGGCCGCTCGTTATTTTTTCGCGATCCTGGCGCGCTCGATCGCTTCCGCGATGAGGCGCTTGGCTTCGTCGGCGTCGCCCCAGCCGGCGAACTTGACCCATTTGCCGGGTTCGAGATCCTTGTAGTGGCAGAAGAAATGCTCGATCTGCTTCCAGGTGATCTCGGGAAGGTCCGTGTAGCACTGGACCTTGTCATAGCGCTTGGTGAGCTTGTGGCTTGGCACCGCGATGATCTTTTCGTCGCCGCCGTTTTCGTCGGTCATTTTCAGCACGCCGATGGGGCGGACATTGATGAAGGCGCCGGCGATGATCGGGCGGGTGTTGGCGACGAGAACGTCGCAAGGGTCGCCGTCTTCCGAAAGCGTGTGCGGAATGAAACCGTAATTTCCGGGATAGCGCGTCGGCGTATAAAGGAAGCGGTCAACAAAAAGCGTGCCGACATCCTTGTCCATTTCATATTTGATCGGCTCCCCGCCGATCGGAACCTCGATCAGGACATTCACGTCTTCAGGGGGATTGTTGCCGATCTTGATGGCGTCAAGCCGCATGGCGCACTCCGATGGTTGGCGTTTCGCCGCCCATTAGTCAGGTGCGAGGGCAAAAGGCAACCCGGACTTTTCGGTCAGAGGCGTCATAAGGCTTCCGTAAGATTGCTTCGCAATCCGCGGAACCGCCAGCGGAATACGAATTCAGAATGAATCATTCTGAATTCGTATCAATTGCCGAGAGGGCCGAAGCCCAGGGCGAGGCGGCCCAGCTTTTCGTCGCCGAAATATTCGCTGGCGCGGCGAACCGGCTCGCCGCCGAGGCGCCGGTAAAAATCAATGGCGCGCTGGTTGTCGCTGAGCGTCCAGACGATCACGGCGCCGAAACCGTTGTCGGCCAGGTCGCGGCGCGCGGCGCGGAACAGTCGGGACCCGAAGCCCAATCCCTGATAGTCGGGCGCGAGGTAAAGCTCGAAAATCTCGCCGCCGAAATCGAGCGAGGCCGCGCGGTTGCGGCCATAGGACACGTAACCGCCGATGGTCCCATGAAGCGAGAGCACCAGCAGGCGGCTGCCCTGGAGGATGGCGGCCCGCCACCAGTTTGGCCCCCGCCGCGCGATCAGACGCTCCAGTTCGCGACCGGGGATGATGCCGCGATAGGCTTCGCGCCATGCGGCGTCGTGGACGGCGGCGATCTGCTCCTCGTCGCCCGGCATGGCCCTACGAATGGTGATCAGCGCCTGGGACATATTTTAATGTTAAGTCCGAGGCCTCCGCCGCGCAAGAAAACAATTTTTAATGTTTCCAAATATCGCGGTTTAATTGAAATGGAAGCGGATATTGGTGCTGGTCGAGAAGCGCCCGCCGGGCGGCGGCGGTGTGTGGATGGCCCGCAGGGTCGTGCGCGCGGCCGCGTCGAGCATGGGATTGCCGGAAGAACGGGTGATCGACAGCGAGGCCAGGCGGCCCGACGGGCCGATAGTGAAGGCGACGCCGACCACGCCGGTGGCGCCGGAAGCGCGCGCGGCGGAGGGATAGAAGGTGTGGCGGCGGATTTCCGCCGCGAGCAGGCCGGCATATGCGGCGGGCGACATCGCCGATGCGCGGGCCGCGCCATGTTCCGCGCCGCGCCGCAATTCCTGCCGCGCTTCCTGGGCTTTGCGCCGGCGCTCGGCCGCTTCCTCCTGTTTGCGCTTTTCCGCGATGCGATTTGCCTTGATTTGTTTTACCTCAGGGAGCTTTTCCTGGCGCGCAGCAACGGCTTTGGGCGGTTCCGGCGGCGCGGCCGGCAGCGGAATCGTCTCCGGGGCGACGACTTTCGGCGGCGGCGCTTCTTGGGCCGGCGGCGGCGCGACTTTTTCCACTGGAGGCGGCGCGGCGGGCTTGATTTCGTCCTGTTTCTTCTGGTCCTCGGCGGCGTCGCCGAGCGGCGCCAGGGTCACCTCGACCCCGTCGAGCGGCGACAGGGCGGCGGGCCGGCTTCTGATCGTGACAAAGACGAGGGCGTGCACGGCGAGGATCGCGGCCAGCGCCAGAGGACGCAACCAAGGCGGCCGAATTCTTTCGCGCGGAGCGCCGCGAAGTCGAAGGGTGCAACGTCTCTGCGTAATCCGGCACCGGCAGATTCATCGAGGTCGCCTCGCGCGGATCGTGCCCGGCGATGATACCGAGAATCGTCGCCGCGTCGCGCACATCTTTCGTGATCGGTCCCACCTGATCCAGCGACGACGCGAACGCGACGATGCCATAGCGCGAAACGCGTCCATACGTCGGGCGCAAGCCGACGGTGTTGGTGAACGACGCGGGCTGGCGCACGCTGCCGCCGGTATCGGTGCCGAGCGCGCCGAGCGCTTCGTCCGCTGCCATTGCCGCCGCGCTGCCGCCGGACGATCCGCCCGGCACGCGTTCCAAATCCCAGGGATTACGCGTGACGAAATAACGCGAGTTTTCGGTGGACGAACCC
>JAKANG010000395.1 GCA_021812505.1 Pseudomonadota bacterium | reverse complement strand
ATGGCGGCGCGCAGCAGCGCGCGCTCCGTATCGGAAAATGCAAAGGAGGCGGTCGGACCGAATTTGAGCGCCTGCCGGCCGTCGGTTTCCAGATAAGCGAGATCGACGCCGTCCATAGACGTGCCGGTCATGGCGCCGAGGGCGCGAAAGATTTTCGGCATTGCCAAGCCCGCCGGGATTTCCAACAATGTTCGTTAAAGCAGGCTAACGCCAAACAGCGGGAAAGGCGACCATGATCGAACTCTTTTACTGGCCGACGCCCAATGGCCACAAGATCACGATCTTCCTTGAGGAATCCGGGCTGCCCTACGAGGTCCGGCCGGTCAATATCGGCGCGGGCGACCAGTTTAAGCCGGATTTCCTGAAAATAGCGCCCAACAACCGCATGCCGGCGATCATCGACCATGCGCCAGCCGATGGCGGGGCGGCGATCTCCCTGTTCGAATCCGGCGCCATTCTCGAATATCTGGCGGAGAAGACCGGCAAATTCCTGCCAAAGCCGACGCGCGAAAGATTCAACGTGCTGCAATGGCTGCACTGGCAGATGGGAGGACTCGGTCCGATGGCCGGGCAGAATTCCCATTTCGCGGTCTATGCGACGGAGAAAATTCCCTACGCCATCGACCGCTACCGCAAGGAAACCAACCGCCTTTTCGGGGTGCTCGACCGCCAGCTGGCGAAAACCCGCGCGAGCGGCGGCTTCATCGCCGGCGACTATTCCATCGCCGACATGGCCTCCTATCCCTGGATCGCGCCGTGGAAGAACCTCGGCCAGAATCTCGACGATTTCCCCGATCTGCGCCGCTGGTTCGACGGCATGCGCGCCCGCCCGGCGGTTCAGCGCGCCTATGAGGTCGGCGACCGCGTCCGCCCGCCCCAGCCGATGGATGACCACGAAAAAAAGGTGCTGTTCGGCCAGACCGCCGACAGCACCAGGCCGAAAGGCTGATCGCGGGCTCCTTCAGTCGGAGCGAGCGACACGCCGGCTCGGGAGCAGTTCGCCCGCCTTTTCGAGCAGGGGATAGGCGGCGGCGGCCACGACATGGCTGTTGACCTGCTTGAGGTCGCGAATCAAGGCGAGGCGGAACACGCTGTTCCGCGCCGCGCCCCCGTTGCCGGTACCGACGGCGTTGAGATGGTCGAGCGCGGCTTTGGCCTCGGCGTCGCGGAAAACGACTTTTTCGTCGGACAGCAGATGCGCCGCGCCCGGATCGCCGGTCATGAACAACGAGCCGGCGACGCGAAAGTTTTTATCCAGTCGCGCAATAAGCGCCAGCACCTCATCGCGCCCGGGAAAGTCGAGACTCGCGGTTTCCTTCAGTTCGCGGGCGAGCGCGGAAAGGAAACCACGCGCAAGCGCGTCCGCCGCCTGTTCGATCTCGGATACGAAAGTCGCGATCTCGGTGAAACGGCGCTGGTCGTCCTCACTGAGGGACTCCGCGTCGAGACCGCCGAGATAGGCCTTGATCGCCTGTCCAAGCCGACTGGTGAGGTCGTCGCGTTTTTTCGCTTCGATCGCCATGCGCCGGTCGGACTTTTCGAGCGCCTGCCGCGCGGAGCCGATCATCTCGGCCACAAGGTCCGACAGGCGTAGCGCCTCCCGCGCCGCCCCGCCGAGCGCGACGATCGGCGTCTCGCGCGCGCCGGCGTCGAGATAAATCGGCGCTGCCGGGTCGGCGGGATCGGCGCGGCGCGGCAGGACCCTGGCCAGCATTTTCGCGAAGGCGGGCAGAAACGGGAAAAAGATCGCAGCGACCGCGAGATTGAACAGGCTGTGGAAATTCGCGACCACGCGGGCGTTGTCGGGAAAGGCCGTGACCATGAAGCGGCCGATAGGATCGAGCAAAGAGAGCGCGACGAGGCCGCCAAAAAGACGCGTGATCAGATTGCCGACGGGGAGGCGTTTCGCCACCGGATCGTCGCCGGCGGGCCCTTCCAGAACCGGATTGACGGCGGCGCCGATATTGGCGCCGATAACCAGAGCAAAGGCGGCGTCGGGCGACACGACATCGCGCGCGGCCAGCGACATGATGAACAGCACCACCGCGACGCTCGAATGGGCGGCCCAGGTCAAAGCCATGGCGACCAGCACATCGACCAGGGGCTGGGTGGCGATCGCGCCGAGCAACATGCGCAGGCTCGGCGTGTCTTCATAGGCGGTCATGACGTCGAGCAACTGGCTCAGCGCCAGGAACATCAGGCCGAGGCCGATCAGCGCGCGCCCGAGATCGCGGGCGACCTGGCCGGAATTGCGCCGGAACAGAATGACGCCGACGAGGATGAAGGTCGGCGCGAAAGCGGTGACGTTGAAGGACAGGAATTGTGCGACCAGCGTCGTCCCGACGTTGGCGCCGAGCATGACGGCGAGCGCGGGAACGAGATCGACCATGCCGGCAGCTGCGAAACCCGTCGTCATCAGGCCGGTCGCGGTGCTGCTCTGCAGGAGGGCGGTGACGCCGAGCCCGGCGAGGAAGGCCCTGGGTCGGCTGCGCAAGGCCGACAGGAGAAAAGAGCGCAGGCGCGGCCCGAAGGCGCGCTGCACACCCGTCTGGACCATGTGCGAGCCCCACAGCAGCAGCGCGACGCCGCCGCACAGGCTCAGAAGATTGGTGGGGAAATCCATGGCCGTCGTTCCCTGGCGCGCGCCCGCTCCTCCCTCGATCGGCATGGGTTCGCGCGGGGCGCCGCGACGAGCCCGGCCACATGGCCTTCGCTTCGGCTCACCCTCCGATCACGCTGGAGATCACCTGGCCGCCACGATTGATCTGGAGCCGCCAGACATAGGGGCTTCCCGCGGCCGCGCGCTGGAGGTCGCGGGTGGTCTGGATTTTCTCGCCATTCAGTGAAAGCACGACATCGCCGTTCTGCACGCCGACCATGGCGGCGGGGCTTCCGTCCTGGACCCCGATCACCGCGACGCCTTGGCTGACGTGAGGAAGAGAATATTGCTCGG
>JAKANG010000394.1 GCA_021812505.1 Pseudomonadota bacterium | reverse complement strand
GCAGCCGCGAGGATCGCCACCAGTTCCGATTCATCGTCGCGGCCGAGGACGCCGCCGAGCTTGGCGACATGAAACGCTTCACCCGCGACCTGATGCAACGGATGGAGCAGGACCTCGGAACCGACCTCGACTGGATCGCCGTCGATCACCACAACACCGGTCACCCCCACACGCATATCCTCGTCCGGGGCGTCCTCGACGACGGCCGCATTCTCAACATCGCCGGCGATTATATCGCCCATGGCGTCCGCCACCGGGCGAGCGAGTTGATGACGCTGGAGCTCGGGCCCCAGACCGAGATCGAATTGCAGGACAAGCTCCGCCATGAAGTCGAGGCCGAGTGTCTGACCCGGCTCGACCGGATGATGCTTGCCGAGCAACGGGAACAGGGTCTTGTCGACCTGCGGCCGGACGCGGCGGAAAGCTATCCGGTCAGAGCCAACCGGCTGCTTCTCATCGACCGGATGAAGCGGCTGGAAATCTTTGGTCTGGCGGAGGAGATCGAGCTGGGACGCTGGACCATCGCCGATCGGGCAGAGCCGACCCTCAAGGCGATGGCCGAGCGCAACGACGTCATCGAGACGATGCATCAGGCGCTTCGCCGTAACGGCCTCGGCGAAGAACGCGGCGCCGAACACTATATCACCCACGGCGGCCGGATTGCCCATCGCATCGTCGGGCGCGTCCTCGACAAGGGATTGGCTGGCGACGAAATGGGCGAGCGGCTCTATCTGGTCATCGACGGCGTCGACGGGCGCGTCCATCATGTGGAAACCGGCGACGCCGCCCAACTCGATGAGATTCGGCGCGGCCATATCGTCGCGCTCGATCCGCTGCCGGCCAAGGCCGACCCGCGTCCGGCCGACCTCAACATCGCCGCCATGGCCGAGGCCGGCGGCGGAATTTACCGGCCCAGCGAGCATTTGGAGGTAGCGCGCCCGGCGGTCGAACGACGGCGCGGCGACCCGGACGCCTTCATCCGCTCGCACGTCAGAAGGCTGGAGGCGTTGCGCCGCGCCGGCCACGTCGAGCGTATCGACGCCGACCATTGGAAAATCCCCGCCGACCTGCCCGACCGGGGCGTCGCCTATGACGCCCTCGGCGCGCGCAAAGATTTCGCCGTCCGAACTCTTTCCGCCCTCGACCTCGAAAGGCAGATCGGCAGCGACGGCGCGACCTGGCTCGACCGGGAGCTGGCTTCGCCCAACCGCACGGGATTGGCCACAATGGGCTTCGGCCGGGACGTGAGCGAGGCGCTGGAGCGCCGCCGCCAGAGCCTCATCGACCAAGGCCATGCCACCCGCCTGGAGGACGGCCGCATCCGCTCGCCCAAAAACCTCCTCGCGCGGCTCGAAGCGGCGGAGGTCAACCGCGTCGGGCAAGAACTCGCGGCTGAGAGAGGTGTGCCTTTTACGCCAAGCAAGCCCGGCGAATATGTCGCCGGGTCGCTCACGGGCGCGGTCAGCCTGGCCAGCGGGCGCTTCGCCATGATCGAGGACGGCCTCGGCTTCCAGCTCGTCCCCTGGCAGCCCGTTCTCGAAAAGCAGATCGGCAAGCACATTTCGGGCGTCGCCCGAGATGACGGCGGCATTGAGTGGAGTCTTGGCCGGCAAAGAGGGCTGGGATTGTGAGGCCGGGCCGAATTTTTTTTGCTTTTCGCAGCCGGGCGCATTGTGGCGAATTCATAGGCTATTCTTGTTTCCAATGGGTCGCGCGATCCTGTCGCCATGTCCCGACCGCGCGCCCTTCGCCGCAAAATTTGCCGTGATCGCGCCTGTTCCGGCGACAGTCCCGGCGATCGGCGCGCCCGGCCAAAACCTTCGCCGACCATTTGCGGGCGCGCGGAAGACGATGGCGCAGCCTGGATCGTCGTCGATGACCTGCCGAAAATCCCACCGGTGACCCGCGCCGAAATCGACGTGATCGAGACCTGGTTCGCCGATCTGCTCGACGAGATTCTCGGCCGACGCTGATGGCGCGCCGCAAGCCTCTGTTCGGGACGCGCCCGGACGGCGCCGTTTCGAGTTCGTTGGCTTTGCCGCCAATGACTTTCTTCCGCCCGGACCGAGCAAACCCGTATGCAAACGGCGCAGCGCAGCTTAGAATCAAGGCGTTTCACGGTCCTTTGGCTTGGCGCAGGGGCCGATAACTCCTGAAAAACCAGAGGTCGCGCGATGAACGTCGAAGCTCGGATCCGCAAAGACAATGCGCCGCACGACGTGGTGGCGCGGGTCTGCCTCTATCTCCGCGTCTCGACCGGACGCCAAGCCGATAGCGACCTCTCCATTCCCGACCAGCGCCGCCAGCTGACGCAATGGACCCAGGCGCGCGGCTGGAAGATCGCGGCGGAATATGCCGATCTCGGCGAAACCGCCACCGATGACAACCGCGCCGAATTCCAGCGCATGATCGAGCGCGCCTGCGACGACGACCAGCCGTTCGACGTCATCGTCGTCCATTCCTTCAGCCGCTTCTTTCGCGACGCCTTCGGCCTGGAAATGTATGTCCGCAGGCTCGCCAAACATAGCGTCCGCCTTGTTTCCATCACCCAGGAGCTGGGCGACGACCCGGCGCAAGTGATGATGCGGCAGATCATCGCGCTCTTCGACGAATATCAGTCGCGCGAAAACGCCAAACACGTGTTGCGCGCGATGAAGGAAAACGCCCGCCAGGGCTTTTACAACGGCTCGCCCCTTCCCCTCGGCTACAAGGTCGAGGAGGTCGAAAAGCGCGGCGCCCGCGTCAAGAAGAAACTCGTGGTCGATCCAGTCGAAGCCGAAACCGTCGCGACGATTTTCAGGCTCGCTCGCCTCGGCGATGGCAAATCGGGGCCGCTCGGGGTCAAGGGAATTGCTTCCTGGCTCAACGCGCGCGGCTATCGCAGCCGCACCGGCGGCCTGTTCGGCGTCGGCGCGGTGCACAAAATCCTAACCAACACGGTCTATGTCGGCAAA
>JAKANG010000393.1 GCA_021812505.1 Pseudomonadota bacterium | reverse complement strand
GCTCGTTGTTTCTCGCGATCAGCCGCGCCTCGATCCCCGCCTTCGGCTCGGCGGTGGCGAGCGAACGCACCAGGGCGGTCACGCCGTCGCGGGCGCTGAAGGCGGTGAGGCCGAGGTCGGAGACGACGAACCATTGGGTGGCGCGCAGGCTGTAATCCTCCTCGTCGCCGCCGTTCGCCGCGAGGTCGTCGGCGGCCGAGGCGCTCATCACATAGACGCCGGGCTGGGGCTGGCCCAGAGCTTCGAGGACAGGAAAATCGGTGACGACGTCCTGGTTCAGCTCTGATTTCACGTCGAGCGTCCCCGACCAGATCTTCTGGCCGTCGCGGTCGCCGAATTGTTTCAGGCGCATCGCGGACAGTTGGGCGAGAAAATCCTCGGAGCGGATAGTCGGCAGCAGATTGCGGTCGCCGACGCGAAAAATCCTCACATTCACTTTCGTCGTGTTGACCGAGACGATCGGCGCGCCTTCCGGCCCGATGCGCGGCAGCACATAATTGCGCCCGGTGAAATGGGCCTGCGGCGAACGGTCGCGGACATAGACCTGGTAATCCTGGTTGCGCAACAGATTTTCGCCGACCGCCGACGGCAGTCCCTGGCGCAGGGCGATGTCGTAATGGGCGCCGTGTTTCAGGCCTTCGACGCAAATCTGGCGCTCCTCGTTGGAGACCGCGGCGTCGCTGCGGCCGTCGAGCGTCACGAAAGGCGAGAAATCGCCGCGCCCTCGCGCGAGATCCTCTGAAAACTGGAAACAGACGCGGGGGCTCGCCGACTCATTGTCGATCTTGTAGTCGAGCACGCGGAATCCATATTTCTCGCGCAGATCGTCATAGGTTTTCCGGACCGGCGGCAAGGCAAAGGCGTCCAGGCTCGCGCGATAAGCGTTGAGCGCCTCGCGCCAGGATGCGCGAGCGGCGAAAATCTCGCCGATCAGCGCGAGCGAGGCGGCCTCTTCGCTCTTGATCCGGGCGTGGCGATAGGCGGCGAAAGCCGCCGCTAACGCCTGGTCCGCCAGCGCCTCGGAGTCATCGCCCTTGGCCGCCGCGGCGGCAAGCGAGGCGCGGGCGAACATCAGCCAGTCGGCGACGCTGTCCGGCGTGGAAGCGACGATCGCCGCCAGGATCGGCAGCGCCCTGGCGGCATCCCCCTGCCGGCCCAGCGCGACCGCCTGCTGGCGCAAATCCATTGTCGTGTTGTGGGCGCGCACATCCGCGCTGTCGTCGGCGAGCTTTTGCTCCAGCCGAGCGGCCGAACTTGCGAGATCGTCGTTGACATAAGGCTTCGGCGCGGCAAAGGCGCCGGAGGAAAACAGAAGGAGAGCGAAAAAAGCGGCGCGCAAGCGGGAAATCGGGCTCATGGGCGCATATCCCGAAAAAAATTTCCGCGCGCAGCATCGCGCGCGCGCGCCGCGCCGGCAAGACGGAAAATTTGCGGCGACTACTCAGCGACCGGCGGGAGCGCGGCGCTTTCCGGCAAGCCCGGATCGGCGGCGAAGTCCTCGACGGACGACAGGGCGAGCTGCTCCATCAGGCGCCGCCGCGCCCGGTTGACCCGGCTCTTGATCGTGCCGACCGCGCAGCCGCAGATTTCGGCGGCCTCCTCATAGGAAAATCCCGAGGCCCCGATCAGCACCAGCGCCTCGCGCTGGTCCGCCGGCAGGCGTTCGAGACGGGCGCGGAAATCGGCCAGATCGAGATGGGCGAGCTGGTCGGGCATGGCGACGAGGCGGGCGGCCGCCTCTCCGTCCACGTCCTGGACCTCGCGGCGCGCCTTGCGATATTGGCTGAAAAACGTGTTGCGCATGATGGTGAAGAGCCATGCGCGCATATTCGTCCCTTCCTCGAAGGAAGCGGCGTTGGCCCAGGCCTTCACCAGAGTGTCCTGGACCAGATCGTCGGCGCGGTCGTCCGCGCCCGCCAGCGACAGCGCGAAGGCGCGCAGCGCCGGCAGTTCAGCAAGAAGAATGGCCTTGAGGCTGAGCCTCGCCTTCTCACTCATACGGCGTCGGCCTCGTCCGCCCCCGTCTCGGCTTTGTCGCGCATCGGCTCCTGCAAGGTTTCACCCTCCTCCAGCCGATCAAGGAGAGCCTTGAACCTTTCCGGAACGGGCTCGCGGATCATGGCGTCATACATGCGCCTCAACTGCTTGCCAATATGCGCCTGAAGCACGGGCTCGAGCGTCGGTTCGGCCTTGTTGTTGTTATTATTATCGCGATCCTGCATCTGGCGCCATTCCTTGCGTGTCCGTGAAGGCGCCGCCGCATTCGCCGCCGCGCGTCCGGCGTTCAACTCCGCTCGCGGAGATTTGTTCCCACAGCTCTATAACATCTGCGATTTTCGCGCTACGATACTGCCACGTCCATGATCAATTCCGGCGCCGGACGGCGTGAGGTCGGCATGTCCCTTTCCAGTCTCGTCGGTGCGCAAATTCCCTATTTGCGCCGCTACGCCCGCGCCCTGTCGGGCTCCCAAGCAAGCGGCGACGCTTATGTCGCCGCGCTCCTCGAGGCCCTGCTCGCCGATCCTTCGATCTTCAACCGCGAAGCCGATTCGCGCGAGGAAACCTATCGTCTGTTCACTCGCCTTTGGAACGCCATGCCGATCAACGGCAGGCCGGACCTGGTCAAAATCGTGACCGCCGCCGACAGTCGCCTGGAGGCGATCACGCCCCTGCCGCGCCAGGCCTTCCTGCTTACGGCGCTCGAAGGCTTCGACGCCGCGAGCGCGGCGCGGGTGATTGGCGTCGAGCGCGCGGAATTCGACCAGCTGGTCGAGGCCGCTGGCCGCGAGATCGGCGCCCAGGTCGCCTCCACCGTGGCGATCATCGAGGACGAACCGCTGATCGCCATGGATCTTGAAAATCTGGTGGAAGGCCTCGGGCACAAGGTCGTCGGCGTCGCCCGCACCCGCGCCGAGGCGGTGACGCTCGCCCGCTCGACGCGGCCAGGCCTCGTTCTCGCC
>JAKANG010000392.1 GCA_021812505.1 Pseudomonadota bacterium | reverse complement strand
TTGCGCCCGCTTCAAGGCGACATTGGCGTTGTCGAGCTGCGATTGCAGCGCCTTGATCTGGCCGTCAAGCGATTGCGCCTGCAAGGCCAGCTTTTCGTCGGCCACGGTCGCGATGACGTCTCCCGCCTTGACCAGCGTTCCCTCGTCCACGGTGCGGCTCGCCAGAACCCCGCCGATCCGGGTGCGCGCCGGCACGATATCGCGGCTTTCGACCTGGCCGAACATCGCTTTCATGTCGGTGATGGCGCGCTTTTCGACGACAAACGCTCCCGCCCGCGCCGCGCCGGAAAACGCCGCGCCGGCGGCGATGGCGCCAAGGATCAGGCCAAGAAGGGAGAAGATTTTTCGTCTGCACATGAAACTGCTCGTGGTCACGGTGGTCCCTGCAAGCGCGCGGGGCGGCGCGCAAATTAAGATTTACATATATTCAAATATATGCAAATAGTGACTCATGGATGTCAAGGGGCTCGATATCGACCTTATTGATTCGGCGGCGGACGAGGCTTGCGATCTGATCAAGGCGCTGGCCCATCCGGCGCGTCTGCGCATCGTCTGCGCCCTCTCCGGACGCGAATGCAATGTCACGGCGCTGGCCGAAGCCGCGGAAGTTCCGATCTCGACCATATCGCGTCACCTCGCCTTGCTGCGCAAGGACCGGATCGTCAAGACGCGCCGCTCCCGGCAGACCGTGTTCTATTCCCTGAGCGGCGCCAATGTCGGCAAATTCGTATCGACCCTCGCGGAAACCTTCTGCGCCGCCGCGCCGCCAGAACGACAACGAAGGAAAGCGTGAATGACCTTGCAGCAGCCGTTGAAAAAGGGCTTCAAACAGATGCTCGCCGAGGCCAATGCGTTCATCGAGACCATCTCCGTCCATGACGCCCTCCCCCTCGTGGGCCTGAAATCCGTGCTCTTCCTCGATGTGCGCGAGGCGTTCGAACTCGAGAAGGGCGAGATCGAGGGCGCGCTCCACGCCGCCCGCGGCTTTCTGGAGTTTTTCGCCGATCCAGAATCGACCATGCACAAGCCGGAAATGGCGCGGGCCGAAAAAATCATCCTCTATTGCGCCACTGGCGGGCGCTCGGCCCTTGCCGCCAAATTGCTGGTGGACATGGGCTATGACTTCGACAGGATATTCAATCTCGCCGGCGGATTCGAGGCTTGGAAGGCCGCCAACGGGCCGATCGAGGTTATTTGATCGTGAATGGCCCGGTCACGGCACGGCGGAGAACAGCAGGAACACGCCGAACAACACCAGATGGACGGCGCCTTGAAGGATGGTGGCGCGCCCCGTCGCCAGCGTGAGCGTGCTGACGAACAGGGTCAGCATCAGCAGGGTTATGCCCTCGGCGTCGAGACCCAGCGTCAATTCCTTCCCATAATAAAGCGACACAGCGCCGACGGCGGGAATGGTCAGGCCGATGCTGGCGATGGCCGAACCGAGCGCGAGATTGAGGCTGATCTGCAGTTTGTCGGCCCGCGCCGCGGCGATCGCCGCGGCGCTCTCCGGCAGCAGGACGAGCGTCGCGATGACCACGCCGAGAAAAGACACCGGCAGGCCCGCCGCGCGAATCGCATGTTCGAGCGACGGCGACAGGGTCTCGGCAAGCAGGACCACGCCCGCCAGCGACAGAAGCAGCATGAGCCCGCTGAAGGCCGTGACGCCGGCCGAGGGCGGCGCATGGGCCGCCTCGCCGCCGTCGCCGCTGTCGGCAAGAAAATAATCGCGGTGGCGGATCGACTGCACGAAGACGAAGACGCCATAGAGCACGAGCGACAGGACGCCGACGAAGGCCAGTTGCGTCGGAGAATATTGCGGCCCGAGCCGGCTGACCGTGAAATTGGGCAGAATCAGCGTCACGATCGCCAGGGTCGCGAGCACGCTCAGGGCCGAAACCGTGCCATGGACACGGAAGCCCTGTTCGCGGTAGCGCGCGGCCCCGACGAGGACGCACAAACCCACCACGCCGTTGAGCACGATCGACAGCGCCGAGAACACCGTGTCCCGCGCCAGCGCATTGTCCCCGGAGGCCGAGCCGGCCATGGCGGCGACGATCAACGAGGTTTCGATCGCGGTCACGGCCAGCGCGAGCAAGATCGAGCCCATCGGCTCGCCGACTTTGAGCGCCACCGTTTCGGCGTGATGCACCGCGGCGAAAACCGAGGCGAACAGCAGAACGGCGGCGATCGAGACGAGCGCCACGCCTTCGGCGTCGATCAGATGCGCATGTTCCAGCGCTACGACACTCAGCGCCGCGACCGGCGCGACCACCGTTTTCGACCAGAAAATCCAGCCGCCGCCATGGGCGGCGTTCGACGAGTCCATGTCGAGGAGCCCCTCTCCGTTTGAAATCGCGGCCTGCGCCATCGCAAGGCTTTGACTTGGGCGGCGCGCGCTGTCAATCACGACCCGGCGTCCGAGCGGTCGCTTCGACTCGCCCTTGCGCCAGGCCGCCGCCAGTCTAATCTCAGGCCCGGAGAGCCGACGAATGCCCTGGACGCCGGAAGACGCGCCGCGCCACACCCACAAGGCCGACACCCAGGATCTCTGCGAGGTCTGGGCGGAAGTCGCCAACAAGGTCCTGGCCGAAACGGGCGACGAAGGCCGCGCCATCCGCGCCGCCAACGCCGTGGTCGCCCGCCTGCGGACCGGGCGAACGCGGCGCGAAACATTCGAATGACTCGGATAACCTGTCGCCGTCATCTTGTCGTGGGCGCGGCGAATCCGTATATTCCCTTCGTCATCCTCGGATGACTATGACGGTAGACGGCTAAACTCACTAGGTTTTACGGACCCCGGGGCGGTACCGGGCGGGTCCACCCCAGCCTTTCCTGCTTTTCCGGGAAGGTTGCGGCGGGCCCGAAATAGGATCGACGTGGGCTGAAAGGTTTTGCTTGCTGTCCGGCATGATACCGCCGTTATCGGGTCAAACTTATAGTTGCCAACGACAACTATGCTCCG
>JAKANG010000391.1 GCA_021812505.1 Pseudomonadota bacterium | reverse complement strand
GATTTCTTGACCACCGTCAGTTCGCGCAACTGCACGCGCTCGAATGTGGTGAAACGCCCGCCGCAATCGGGGCAGACGCGGCGGCGACGGATCGACGACGAATCGTCGGTCGGCCGCGAATCCTTGACCTGCGTGTCGAGACTGCCGCAATAGGGACAACGCATGAAAGAGCCCCTTCCGGCGCATATGGATAGCGCCGCGAATCGATTTCACGCAGGCGCCTGCGCGCTTATTTTGCCGTCTGGCGCGCCACGTCACAAGCGTTGCGCGATTCGATGTTCCCCTGCGCCCGCCGCCGTCCTATAATTCAACTTCGGTCCGCAGGAGACGGAAGCTTGTTCGGACCTTTCGCCAAATCGCGTGCGCTGGCCGTCGCCATGGCGTTCGCCTTCCTGCTGGCGGCGGGGGCGCTGGCTGCGATCTACTTCTTTTCGCCCCATGCGGTGCTGCGCATAACCACCGGGCCCGAAGGCGGCCAGGCGCATCGCTTCATCGGGGCCTTCATCAAGGTCGCCGAGGCGCGGCATCCGCGCATCCGGATCAAGCCTGTCACGGTCGACAGTCTGCGCGCCAGCGCGGAGGCGCTGGAGCAGGGCAAGGTCGATCTGGCGGTGATCCGCAGCGACGTCCATCTGCCTGCCAATGGCGAAACCCTGGTGATCCTGCGCCACGACGCCATGGCCTTCATCACGCCACATCATTCGGACATTTCCGGCCTCGCCGACCTTTTCGGCCAGACCGTCGCCATCCCGACCGGGCCGGCGCAGGACGATAATTCCCACGCCCTCGACATCCTGCTCAGCTATTACGATATCACGCCCGAAAAGGTGAAGCGCCTGTTCCTGGACGCTGGCCAAATCGGCGACGCGATCGCGAATAAAAAAGCCGCGGCGGCGCTGGCCGGCGGCCCGGTCGGCCCCGGCGACGTGGTGGCGACGGTCGCCTCGATCGCCCATGCCACCAAGGGGGCGCCGAAAATTCTCGCTTTCGACGACGCCGACGCCATCGTCAAACGCTTTCCCATCTTCGAATCCGCCGACGTGCCGCAGGGCGGGTTCCACGCCGGACCGGACGTGCCGGGCGACGATGTGACCACGATCGGGGTCAATTATCGCTTTGCCGTGCCGATCACCATGCCGGACATCGTCGCCAACGCCATCGGCCGCTCGATCCTCGCCGCCAAGGGGCAATTCATGAATCTGTCGCCGCTCGCCGGCCAGATCGAGGCGCCCGACGTCAGCGATCAGAATCCGCTGCTGCCGATCCATCCGGGCTTCGCCGATTATCTCAACAACGGCGACCAGAGCTTCTTCGATCAGGCCCAGCGCTATCTGTATATCGTCGGCATTCCCTTGAGCGTCGGCGCCTCGCTGCTCACCCTGCTGGTCTCGACCTGGAGCGCGCGCGGCGCCAAAAAGGACCGCGACGCCCTGCGGCGTCTGGTCGATCTCGCCAGTGACGCATCATCCGCCGACCGCGCGCGGCTCGAAAGCCTGGAGCAGGAACTGCATCAAGCGGTCGCGGCCAGCGTCGGCGCCAAAGGCGCCGGCGACCAGTGGAAAACCGCGCTCGCGGTCCAACACGCCATGCGGCGCTTCGAACAGCGCAGGGCCGTCTTGTCGGCTGCGGCGGGCGCCGAGGGCGGAAGTCCGGAAACCAGCCCGCCGCAATCGCCCTGACAGCGCCTTGGCCTAGACCTGCTCGATCTCGACCAGCACGCCGTTGAAGTCCTTGGGATGCAGGAACAGGACCGGCTTGCCGTGGGCGCCGATCTTCGGCTCGCCGTCGCCGATCACCCGCGCGCCGGCCGCTTTCAGACGATCGCGCGCGGAAAGAATGTTCTCGACCTCATAGCAGACGTGATGCATGCCGCCGTCGGGGTTCTTTTCCAGGAACTTGGCGATGGGCGAGGCCGCGCCGAGCGGCTCCAGCAACTCGATCTTGGTGTTGGGCAGCTCGATGAAGACGACCGTCACGCCATGGTCAGGCTGCGCCAGCGGTTGCGAAACCGTGGCGCCGAGGACGTCGCGATAGGTCGCGGCGGCCGCGGCGATATCCTTCACCGCAATGGCGACATGGTTCAGGCGGCCGATCATTCGCGCACTCCTTCGTCAGACCTCTATAGCCAGCACATGGACATGCGGCTTCTTGCCCCAGACGCCAGCCACCGCCGCGCGCACGGCGCGCTCGACGGCGGTGCAGGCGGCGTCCACGTCGCGCTTCCGGGCGCGGGGCAGCGACTCGAGAGTGTCGAATAGAGCGCGGTCCACCACCTCGTCCATTGGACGATTGTCGCGGGTCTTGCGCGGCAAGCCGAACATGGTGACATCGGGCACGCCCGCCACATCGCCCTTCGCGGTCAAGGCGAAGGCGATGGAAATGATCCCCGCCGCCGCCAGCCGGTGGCGCTCGCGGAAACATTCGTCCGTCTCGCTGAGGATCAATTCGCCGTCGTGATAGAGCTTGCCATGCGCGATCTGGTCGAGATGCGCGGGCGCGTCGGGACCCAATGCGACCATGTCGCCGTTATGGGCGACCAAGACATGCGCCACCCCGGCGTTGCGCGCGAATTCGGCATGGACCTGGAGATGCAGCGCCTCGCCATGGGCCGGCACGGCGACTTGCGGCCGCAGCCATTGATAGAGCTGCGCGACCTCGCCCCGGCGCGGATGGCCTGAGCAGTGGACCAGCGCGTCGCGGTCGGTGAGAACGTCAACGCCCTGCAGGATCAGGCCATTGACGATGGCGTTGACCTCGCGCTCGTTGCCGGGAATGGTGCGCGAGGAAAAGATGACAAGATCGTTGGGCGAGAGCTTGATCGGGTGATCACCGCGAATGATGCGCGACATGGCCGCCCGCGCCTCACCCTGGCTGCCGGTCGCCAGCACCAGGACCTTTTGGGCCGGAAGCCGGGAAAAACTCTCCAGCGACAAAAGTTCCGGCACGTCGTCGAGGTAGCCGCATTC
>JAKANG010000390.1 GCA_021812505.1 Pseudomonadota bacterium | reverse complement strand
GCGCTTCACTCGATTGCGCTTCGGGCTCCATCTTCGCCACCCTCGCCGGTTCGCCGAATCGGCAGAATAGCAAAGCCCAGGCCACCGCGAATCTGAGAAAATCGTGACGCAGTAGAACTAAGAGCCGCCTCAACAGCCGCGCATTTTCGGGCGGCCGTCGCCGTTGAGCGCGCGGCGCCAACCCGCCATCGTCAAAATCCTTTCCAAATTCTTTCCGTGAAAACCCCCGCGCAAGTTTGCCGGCGGAAGATGCGGCTTGAAGTCAACCGTCCGCGCCGGAATTCGGAATGGCCTTCCGCGAACAATTCGAACGCCTCGTCTCCAATCTCCTTGCGCTTGGGCCGCGCCGTCTGGCGCTCCTCGCGGCGATCGGCGTCGCGGTCTTCGGTCTCGTGGGCGCGGCGGGTTATTTTCTGAGCCGTCCGACCAACGAGATTCTTTACGCCGGACTCGACAAGGAGGATGTGACGCGCATTGGCGCCGCGCTCAAGGAAGCGGGCGTCGGCTTCGACGTTTCCGCCGACGGCGCAACCGTTTATGTCGCCTATGGCGACACCGCGCGCGCCCGCATGCTGCTTGCCGAGCAGGGCCTGCCGCGCGCGGGCGGCACGGGTTATGAATTATTCGACAAGCTCGGCTCGCTCGGCCTCACCTCCTTCATGCAGGAAATCACGCGGGTTCGCGCGCTCGAGGGCGAACTGGCGCGCACCATCCAGACCATGAAGGGCGTCCGGGCCGCGCGCGTGCACCTCGTCATGCCGGACGAAGGATCGTTCCGCCGCGCCAAGCAGCCGCCATCGGCTTCGGTCGTCCTGCGTACGGAGGGCGTGGACAGCGCCCTGATCGCCCAGGCGGTGCGTCATCTCGTGGCCGCCGCGATGCCGGGCATGAAGGTGGATCAGGTGACCGTGCTCAATGTCGATGGCCAGCTTCTGGCGTCGGGCGAAGATGGCGGCGATTCCGGTCCGGGCAAGATGCTCGCGCTCGAAAAGGGGGTGAGCGACGAAATCCAGACCAATGTGCGGCGGACGCTCGCGCCCTATCTCTCGCTGCGCAATTTCCAGATCAGCGTCGCGGTCCGTCTCAATACCGACAAGAAGGAAACGACCGAGACGACCTATGATCCGGATTCCAAGGTCGAACGTTCGGTGCGCACGGACAAGGAGACTCAAAGCTCGCAGAACACCTCGTCGCAGCAGCCGACAACGGTCGGTCAGAACGTGCCGCAGCCCAATCCCTCACAGGGCGCCGGCAAACAGACCAGCGAGGAAAGCAACAAGAAGGAGGATCTGACCAATTACGAGATCTCCTCCAAGACCATGTCCACGGTTTCGAACGGTTTCGCCATCGAACATCTTTCCGTCGCCGTTCTCGTCAATCGTCCTGGCCTAGTGGCGACGCTCGGCGACAAGGCCGCGCCCGAACAGGTCGACAAGCAGATCGCCGAGATCGAGCAACTCGTGTCCTCGGCCGCCGGGCTGCGCAAGGATCGCGGCGACGTCATCAAGGTCGCGGCGGTGGATTTCATCGACAGCGGCAAGGAACTGGAGCCGGTTCCGCCGATTTCGCTCACCGAGGCGCTGATGCGCCAGTTCGGCAGCATCGTCAGCGCGCTCGCCATGCTCGGCGTCGCCGTGCTCGTCGTCTGGGTCGGCTTGCGCCCCGCGACCCGCGCCTTGATTGAAATGCGCGAGCCGCCGGCCGCCGAGGGCGCGCTCGCGCTGGCGGGCGCCGGCGCCTCGCCTGCGCTCGACGCGCTGGGAGAGCCAGCGATGATCGGGCAGGCGCCACGCGAGGACCAGGCGCTGCTCGAGGACTGGACGCCGCGCCGCAGCCGCGCGCCGCAGAAGCGGCTTGAACAGCTCATCGAACTCGATGAGGCGCAGGCGGCGGCGATACTCAAGCAATGGATTCGTCACGGGGAGCGCGTATGAAGCCAGTTCCTTTCGCTCAATATCTCGCGCGCCAGCAGCAGGCGGAGGCGCGTCCGGCCGACGTCAGGCCGTGGCCGCCGCGGGCGAGCGCCGCCGAGGCGCCCGAACGAAAATCGCCCCTTCTGCGGCAATTCGAGAAGCCGGCGCCCGACGCCGGGGAGCCGGCGCGCCGGCTGGAGCAAGCGCATCTCCAGGCTTTCGAGGAGGGTCGTGCGATTGGCCTGAAGGAAAGAGAGGATGAAATCGATCGCCTTCGTGCGCGTCAGAAAGACGAAATCGCAAAAGCGCGCGCAAACTGGGCGGAAAATGAGGGCGAGCGCCTAGCCGCGGCGCACTATGCGGCGCTTCAGGACTTCGAGCGGCGTTGCGCGCAGACGATCGCCCATATCCTGCGGCCGTTCCTGACGCAACTGGCCATAGCGCGCGTCACGGAAGCGCTGGTCGGGACGCTCGAAGCCCTGTTCGCGGCGCGCTCGCCGTCGCTGTTCGAGATTTCCGGGCCCGCCGATCTCCTCGCCGCGCTGGAGGAGAAATTCCGCGCGCACAAGGCGCGGATCGCATTCAAGCCCAGCGAGTCGATCGACGTTCGCGTCTGCGTCGAGGACACGATCGTCGAAACCCAGCTCGGTCCCTGGCTGGAGGCTTTGGGCGCCCTGCCGCGGAGCTCCGCCGATGAGTGAGGAGTCGGCGCAGGAAGTCATCATCGTTCGCCGCCGCGTCGAAGGCGAGGAGGGGCATCACGGCGGCGCGTGGAAGATAGCCTATGCGGATTTCGTCACCGCGATGATGGCCTTCTTTCTGGTGTTGTGGATTTTGAACTCCACCAACAAGGATTCGCAGACGATTATCGCGCGCTATTTCAATCCGGTGAAAATGGAGGACTTCGCCAAGGCCAAGAAGGGCATAAAGGATCAGCAGGACAAGGAGGCCAAGCCCGGAACGAACGATGGCCAGCTTGACAAGTCGCCCGCCGACGCCCCCGACCCCGGCAAGGAGGAAATGCGCGGCAAGGACTCAACCAGGGACCCCGACGCCAA
>JAKANG010000389.1 GCA_021812505.1 Pseudomonadota bacterium | reverse complement strand
ATGATCGCGCGCGGCGAATATATCCTGGAGACCTTCGGCCCGAACGCCGATCACGTCGCCTTCCTGGTGGACGGCTATGTCGCCGGCCCGGCGGCCATCACCACCGCCCGCCGCCAGTTCCCCAAGCAGTACCTGCACTATCACCGCGCCGGCCACGGCGCCGTGACCTCGCCGCAGACCAAGCGCGGCTATACCGCCTTCGTCCTGTCGAAGATGGCCCGCCTGCAGGGCGCTTCGGGCATCCACACCGGCACCATGGGCTTCGGCAAGATGGAAGGCGAAGCCGCCGACAAGAACATGGCTTTCATGCTGACGCAGGACAGCGCCGATGGCCCGTTCTACCATCAGGAATGGCTGGGCATGAACCCGACCACGCCGATCATCTCGGGCGGCATGAACGCCCTGCGCATGCCGGGCTTCTTCGAAAACCTCGGCCATTCGAACCTGATCATGACCGCGGGCGGCGGCGCCTTCGGCCATATCGACGGCGGCGCGGCAGGCGCCACCTCGCTACGCCAGGCGGAAGCGTGCTGGCGCGCGGGCGCCGATCCGATCGAATTCGCCAAGGACAATCGCGAATTCGCCCGCGCCTTCCTCAGCTTCCCGCATGACGCGGACAAGCTGTTCCCCGGCTGGCGCGACAGGCTCGGCCAGGCCGCCGCCTGATCGGTTTCAAGGAAATCCGGCCGCGGCGCCAGCGCGCGGCCGGCAAAAACCAGGCCGGCGAACAGTCGTCATGACTGCGCCGGCCTTCGCGACAAAAGGAGACGCCCATGAAAGCCTTCGACCGCAGCATCAAGATCGCGCCTTCGATCCTTTCCGCCGATTTCGCCAATTTCGGCGCCGAATGCCGCGCCATCGAAGCCCAGGGCGCCGACTGGGTCCATGTGGACGTCATGGACGGTCATTACGTGCCCAACATCACCTTCGGCCCTGCGATGTGCGCCGCCATCCGCAAGCACATCAAGGGCGTGATGGACGTGCATCTGATGATCGCCCCAGTCGATCCCTATATCGAAGCCTTCGTCAAGGCCGGCTCCGACATTGTCACCGTCCACGCCGAGGCCGGCCCGCATCTCGATCGCTCGTTGCAGCTCATCCGCTCGCTCGGCGCCAAGGCCGGCGTGTCGCTCAATCCGTCGACGCCCGCGAACGCCATAGAATTCGTCCTCGACCGCATCGACCTCGTGCTGGTCATGACGGTCAATCCCGGCTTCGGCGGCCAGAGCTTCATCGAGAGCCAGATCGAGAAGGTGAGGCAGATCCGCGCCATGATCGGCGACCGCCCGATCCACATCGAGATCGACGGCGGCATCACGCCGGAGACCGCGCCGCTGGTTGTCGCCGCGGGCGCCGACGCGCTGGTCGCCGGATCCGCGGTGTTCAAGGGCGGCTCGGTCGACAACACGGAAGTTTATGGCCGCAATATCGCCGCCATCCGCGCCGCGGCCGAAGCGGCAAGGATCAAGAGCGCGGCTTGATCCAGCTTGTCGCGCCTCGCGGATCGCCCGAACGAGCGGCGATCCCCGCGAGGAAGGAGCGGCCGATCATTTTGTCTTCAGCATTTCCATAAAGGCTGTCGCCGCCGGCGGCAGCCTTTTGGCTTTCAGATGCGCGACATACCAATGGCGCATCAACGGAAAGCCCTGCACGTCGAGTTCGCGCAAAACGCCGGTGGCAAGCTCCAGCGTCAGAATATGGCGCGACAGGATCGAGAGACCCAAACCGGCGGCGACTGTCTGCTTGATCGTCTCGTCACTGCCGAGCGTCATGCGCGCGTTCAGCGGGATCTGGCGTTCGGCGAAGAATCGTTCAGCCGCCTGGCGCGTGCCGGAGCCGGGCTCGCGCAGGATGAAAGGCTCGTTCGCCAGTTTCCGTGGGTCGATGTCGTGCTCCAGGCTCAGGGGATGGTCTGCGGCGGCCACGACCACCAGAGGATTCTCGATGAAGGGAAAGGCCTCCACCTCCATGTCCTGCGGAACGCGGCCCATGATGTAGAGATCGTCGCGATTATGCGCCATGCGCTCCAGCATCTGGTCGCGATTGACCACTTCCATGATGAGTTCAATCTTCGGATGCAGGCGGCAGAAATCGCCGATCAACCTTGTGGCGAAATAGCGCGCCGTGGTGATCATGGCGAGGCGCAGCTCCCCGCGCTCCAGCCCGCGCATTTCCGCCAGCTCCTGGCCGAGAAAGTCCAGCCGCGCCAGGATTTCCCGCGCCGCCCGCGCCGCCGCCTCGCCGGCTTCGGTGAGGAAGAGCTTTTTTCCGGCCTGCTCGTGCAAGGGCGCGCCGAGTGCGTCCGCCAATTGCTTGATCTGGATGGAAAAAGCCGATGGCGTCATGTGCATCGCCTCGGCCGCGCGAGTCATGTTCAAATGGTGCGCCAGCGCCGCGAGCAGGCGCATCTGGTGCATCGTCACCCGGCGCATCTATCGTTATACTCCAGTAAAACGTAATGCTTAAAACTATGAACTATCATCAAATGTCAAACAAGCGCAAAAAGCCTCCCGACGGTCCGGCCGACAGCCGGTCGACAAGGAGGAAAGCCCAATGGCCAAGACCTATAAAGCAGGCGTGAAGGAATATCGGGAAACCTACTGGGAGCCCAATTATTCGGTGCGCGAAAGCGACGTGCTCGCGGTCTTCAAGATCGTTCCGCAGCCGGGCGTGCCGCGCGAAGAGGCCGCCGCCGCCGTGGCCGCCGAAAGCTCCACCGGCACCTGGACCACGGTGTGGACCGACCTTCTCACCGACCTCGACTATTACAAGGGCCGCGCCTACGCCATCGAAGACGTCCCCGGCGACGACGAAGCCTTCTATGCTTTCGTGGCCTATCCGGCGGGCCTGTTCGAAGAAGGCTCGGTCGTCAACGTCTTCACCTCGCTGGTCGGCAACGTCTTCGGCTTCAAGGCCGTTCGCAGCCTGCGCCTCGAGGACGTCCGCTTCCCGCTGTGGTTCGTGATGACGAACC
>JAKANG010000388.1 GCA_021812505.1 Pseudomonadota bacterium | reverse complement strand
ACGGCAATTTCGTGATCACGGGTTCCGGCGGGCTGGTCGAGGTCCAGGCCACCGCGGAAGGCGCGGTTTTTTCCGAGGACGAACTGACGAAACTGCTCGGCCTCGCGCGCGGCGGGATCAGGCTCCGGGTTGAATTGCAGAAACAGGCGATCGAAGCGTGACCCGCAAACTCGAAGGCAAAATCGTCATCGCCACCCATAATCCGGGAAAATTGCGTGAGATGCGCGAATTGCTCGCGCCTTACGGGATCGAGGCGACCTCGGCGGGCGAGCTTGGCTTGCCCGAACCCGAAGAAACCGGCGCGGATTTCGCCGCCAACGCTTTGATCAAGGCGCGCGCGGCGGCCAAGGGCGCGGGCCTTCCCGCGCTCGCCGACGATTCCGGCCTGTGCGTCGAGGCGCTCGGCGGCGCGCCTGGCGTTTATTCGGCGCGCTGGGCCGGCGAAACGAAGGATTTCGCCGCCGCCATGGCGCGGATCGCACAGGAGGTGGAAAAATCCGGCTCGCCCTCCCGCCGCGCGCATTTCGTCTCGGCTCTTGCCGTCGCCTGGCCGGACGGCGCGGAGGAGATATTCGAGGGCAAGGTTTTCGGCGATCTCGCCTTTCCAACCCGAGGAAACCGGGGGTTCGGCTACGATCCCTGCTTTACGCCGGACGGGCACGCGCGCACTTTCGGCGAGATGAGCGCCGAGGAAAAGCACGGGATTCCAGCCGACGGATCGGAGGCGCTGTCGCACCGGGCGCGGGCGTTCCAGATGCTGGCGCGGGCCTTGTTAACCCCGTCGCCACGAAGCTGAAGATTTCGTTAAGCGCGGCGTGACGGAAATTTCCAGAAATGGCATAAGACCTCATGGCCAGCATTGCTCCCATGATTCCCGATCCCGGCTTTGGCGTTTACGTCCATTGGCCGTTCTGCCTGTCGAAGTGCCCCTATTGCGACTTCAACAGTCATGTCCGCCGGGGCCGAATCGAGGAAGACCGCTATCTGGCCGCGATTCGCACCGAGCTCAAGCAGCGCGCCGCCCTGACCCAGGGCCGCACCGTTCGCTCAATCTTCTTCGGCGGCGGCACGCCCTCGCTGATGGCCCCGGAAACGGTGGCGGGCGTCATCGAAACAATCGGGAAGCTTTGGAAGCTCGACCCGAAAGCGGAAATCACGCTTGAGGCCAATCCGACCAGCGTCGAGGCGGGACGGTTTCAGGGCTATCGCGAAGCGGGGGTCAACCGGGTTTCGCTCGGCGTCCAGGCTCTCAACGACGCCGATCTGAAATTGCTCGGCCGCTTGCACAATGTCGAGGAAGCCCTGCGCGCCCTCGACATCGCCGCCGCGACTTTCGAGCGGACGTCCTTCGACCTGATCTACGCCCGGCCGGGCCAGACGCCGCGGGCCTGGGCGAACGAGCTGGAAGAGGCGCTCGCCCGCGCGCCGGAACATCTGTCGCTCTACCAGCTCACCATCGAGCCCGACACGATGTTCGAGCAGCTTTCTCGCGCGGGCAAGCTGAAGATCCCCAAGGCCGACGTCGCCCGCGACCTGTGGGACGTGACCCAGGAGCTGACTGAAAAGGCCGGCCTGCCCGCCTATGAAATTTCCAATCACGCGCGACCGGGCCGCGAGAGCCGGCACAATCTGATCTATTGGCGCTACGGCGAATATGTCGGCGTCGGGCCGGGCGCCCATGGCCGCATTGTCTCCAAAGGCGGGAGGCGGGCGCACGCCACCGAACCGCATCCGGAAATGTGGCTCACCGTGGTGGAGAGCGAAGGGACGGGCCTGATCGAGGACGAGGCCCTATCGCTCGAGGAGCAGGGCGACGAATTCCTGCTGATGGGCCTGCGCCTCACGGAAGGGATCGACCCGGCCCGGTTCCAGGCGCTGACCGGCAAAAGATTCGAGGCCTCGCGCGTCGCCGACCTCATCGCCAACGGCATGGTCGAATATACCCGCCAGGGGCGGATTCGCGTCACCTCGGAAGGTTTTCCGGTTCTCGACGCGGTCGTGGCCGATCTCGCGGCCTGAAAGCCGCCTTATTTTGACCTTTTTCATCACGTGTCTGGAGGCGACAAGGGGAATCGATTCATGGTTAAAAAACTCTCGGTTGCTGCGCTCGTTCTTGGCTTTTCGCTCGCAAGCGGCTCGGCTTTCGCCGATGACCGGGTCGTGGACGGCCTGCTCGGCGCCGGCGCCGGCGCGCTGGTGTTGGGCCCGGTCGGCCTCGTCGCCGGCGGCGTGATTGGTTATTCCGCCGGTCCGAGCATCAATTGCAGCCTGAAGGGCGGTTGCGGCGGGCGCCGCCATCATTACCGTCATCAGGCGTCGAGCGCGGCGCGGAACTGACGGCGCCGCCGCTTCCCTCCCGCCCGGCTGAGGATCGTGGGCGCGCGAGGGCTCAACTGCGCAGCCGATAGCCCGTCCTGAAGATCCAGACGACGACCGCGACGCAGGCGACCAGCATCGCCAGGGTCATGGTCAGGCTCGTCAGCGGCCGCACCGAGGCGAAATCGAAAAAGGT
The DNA here is from genome assembly GCA_021812505.1 of Pseudomonadota bacterium. Next base: position 467 of record JAKANG010000388.1, on the reverse strand, counting down.
CCAGCGGAAGGCGTCGATCAGATAGACGATCGGATTGAACAAGGCCGCCTTGCGCCAGAGCGGCGGCAGCATGTCGATGGAATAGAATGTGCCGCCGAGAAAGGTCAGCGGCGAGATCACCATCAGCGGAATGATCTGCAATTTTTCGAATCCGTCCGCCCAAAGCCCGAGAATGAAGCCGAACAAGGCGAATGTGATCGAAATCAGCGCGAGGAAGCCCAGCGCCCAAAGAGGATGGACGAGGTCAAACGACACGAACAACTGGGCGGTGAGGAAAATGATCGTGCCCAGAATCATGGATTTGGTCGCCGCCGCGCCGACAAAGCCGAGCAGGACTTCGGAGGCGGAGATCGGTGCGGAGAATTTAACCGCCGCAAAGGATGCGGTGCGGACCAAGTGCGGGATAAACGTGGCGGACATGGACAAGAACGGTTTGTTCATCGGATACACGATGGCGGAAGCGTGGG
>JAKANG010000387.1 GCA_021812505.1 Pseudomonadota bacterium | reverse complement strand
GATGGCTTCCGCCAGCGCGGGCGAGGTGAGCGGACCGGAAGCGATGACGACATTGCCCCATTCGGCGGGCGGAAGGCCGGCGATCTCCTCGCGGCGGATTTCGACCAGCGGTTCGCTTTCGAGCGCCGCAGTGACCGCCGCGGCGAAGCCGTCGCGATCCACCGCCAGCGCGCCGCCCGCCGGCACCTGATGGGCGTCGGCGCAGCGCATGACGAGGGACGCAAGAGTCCGCATTTCCCGATGCAGCACGCCGACCGCGTTGGTGTCGGAATCGTCGGAGCGGAAGGAATTGGAGCAGACGAGTTCGGCGCAGAGCCCGGTCTTGTGGGCGTCCGTGGCGCGAACGGGGCGCATTTCATGGAGCACGACCGGAACGCCGGCCCGGGCGATCTGCCAGGCGGCTTCGGAGCCGGCCAGCCCGCCGCCGATGACGTGAATCGGCGCGAGGGAGGAATTCGGATTTTCTGTCATGCGGGCTTAGTAGAACAAGTCGCCGCGCCAAGGAAAGGCGCCGGTCGCGGCGCAGGCACTTTCATTGCCCCGTCGTGCGCCAACGCCCGAGATAAAGCGCGGCGGTGCGGACGAAAAGATAGCCGATGAACAGATTGGCGCCGACGAAGACCGGGATCGCCAGAATCTGCGCCGCGCCGACGCCCGCGAGCGCCAGTTTCAGCCCGCTGACGGCGGAGGCGGCGACGCCGAAGGTGAACGACCAATAGCTGGGCGCGAAAGGCTGTTCGGCGATCCAGGATTTCAGCCGCAGGCCGAGCAGCAACTGGAAAAGCCCATAACCCCAAAGCATCGGGAGCCAATGATCCTCGGCGACGGATGCGCTCGGCGCGAGCGTCAGCCAGGCCATGGCGCAGACCACCGGGGGCGCGAACTGGATGCCGAACAGGGGCCGCTGGGCTGCCGGCACGCCCTCGGCGCGCCACAGTCGGCGCAGGATCAGCGGCTCGATCGCCAGCCAGGAGAACAGGCCCGCGCCGAGAAAAAGCCAGCCCCAGTCCGGCTTGCCGAGCGCGCCCAGCGCCGCCGCGCTGGTGAAATTCCCGGCGACGGTCGGCAGGTAGAGCGTCGGCGCGTCGTCGAGCGGGTCGCGCCCGCCCTTCCACATGTAGCCGGTGTGCCAGAGCGAGAAGGCCAGATGCCATCCCATGCCCGCGGCGGCCAGAAGCCAGGCCAGTTCGCGCGAATAGGGTAGGACCGCGAGCACGATCAGGAGGGTCGAGACGCCGAGCAGGGCGGGCGCGCCACCCTTCACGGGATGCAGGAACTCCTCGCGCACGATGCCGGGATGGGAGATCGCCTGCGCGACATAGCCGACCAGCAGGCTCGCCCAGATCAGCGTGGCGACGGCCAGCACCGTTTCTCCGACGGCGCCGGGCAGGTCCCATAACCTTGCGGCGACCCGCCAGGCCTGGCCAAGGCCGGAGACGCCAAGAACGACGCCGAACAGGGACGCCGGCAGGGCCGCGCGACGCGCCAAGCCCGCGTTTTCGATCGCCTGAGCCATGTCCCTTATGAATCCTTCCAGACGCGCGCCGATTCCGGTGGCTCGCGAACATATCACGAAATAAAAATGTATGTGGCGCGTCGAGCCTAACAGACTGCCAGCGATCGAAAAAAGGAGACTTGCTTTCCGACATGCCTTAGCTTGCGGTGTGGAATTGGAGTCGCCGATGAAAAAACTCATTTCACTTTTTGTCGCGCTTTCTCTCGCCGGTTTCGGCGGCCTGGCCGAGGCCGGGGAGTCGCTGCCCATCCTTTATGCTTACGGGCCGGCCGGTCCGGGTCCGGCGATGAAGGAGGCGGCCGCCACATTCGGCGCCGCCGATCACGTGAAGGTCGTTGTCGTCGCCGGTCCGCCGCCAATGTGGCTCGCGAAGGCGCGATGGGACGCCGATATGATCTTCAGCGGGGCCGAAGCCACAATGAGCAATTTCGCTCAGGCTCTGCCTGGCGCGTTCGATCTCGGCGCCGCTGAACCGCTCTACCTGCGGCCCGCCGCCATCCTTGTGCGCCCCGGCAATCCCAAGGCCATTCACGGATTTCGGGATCTGCTGAAGCCGGGAGTCAAGGTGCTCACAACCGAGGCGTCGTCGCAGATCGGCCTGTGGGAGGACGTCGCGGGACGAACGGGCGACATCGCCCTGGTGCGCGCTTTCCGGCGCAACATGGTCTTGCCGGAACCGTCGAACAGCGTGGCCGCGCTCAAGCAATGGACCGAGCAGGCGGACATCGACGCCTGGCTGATCTGGAACATTTGGCAGGTTGCGAATCCGAAAGTCGCGGAGACGGTGCCCCTGGAAGAGCCTTACCGCATCTACCGGGACACGGGCGTGGTCCTCACGCACAAGGGCGCCGCCGACCCGAAAGCCAAGGCCTTCGTCGATTTTCTCAAATCCGACCAGGGACGCGCCATTTTCGTCAAATGGGGATGGGAGGAGCATTGACGCCGGCAGGCGCGTCGAAGCGTTGATCAGGCTCGCCTTTGCCCGCGCGGCATGCTAACCGCAGGGCGGAAATCCCAAGGGAAGAGCAATGGCCGACATTTTCCGCGAAGTCGACGAAGACGTCCGCACAGACCAACTGAAGCGGCTGTGGTCGAAATATTCGATCGTGGTGGCCGGTCTCGCCGTGGCGATCGTCGTCGGCACCGCGATCTTCGTCTTCATTCGCCACCAGCAGCAGATGCGCGACGACGCCGCAGGCGCGGCGTTCGCGGCGGCGCAGGTCATGGCAAAGGAAAACAAGGCGCAGGCGGCCGTCGCCGCGTTCGACGAGATCGCGCGGACGGCGCCGAAGGGATACCAGGCGCTGGCGCGGCTGCGCGCGGCCGAGGAAGTCGCGCAGACGGAACCGGCGGCGGCGGTCAAGCAGTTTGACGCTATCGCGGCGGACGCCCAACTCGATAGCCTGATCCGCGATGTGGCGCGCCTGCGCGCCGGCATGCTGCGGGCGGATGTGGCCGACAAGGCC
>JAKANG010000386.1 GCA_021812505.1 Pseudomonadota bacterium | reverse complement strand
CGCCGCCGCCATGCTGCTGGTGCGCATTAACGACATTTGGACCACCCTCAGCGGCGCCTCGTTCGTTTCGACCAACCGCTCCGAGGCGCAGCTTCCGCCGCCGCCCGGCGGGCGTAAGAAGGGCCAGCCCTCGCCTCAGCTTCCCGTGGGCGTTCCTCCTGCCGGCGCGCCGGCGGCGTCGTCGGCATCGCAGGCCGGCGGTACCGCAGGAGGGAACGCCGGCGCGGGCAGCGACGCGGCGGCGCCGTCGGCCGTTCCCGCCGCCGCGCCGGTCGAGGGTGAACCGCCCACCTTCACCCAGAACGAGTTGGACGTGTTGGAAAAGCTGTCGCAGCGGCGCGAGGAACTCGACCGCCGCGAGCAGGCCCTGACCGCGCGCGAGAACCTGGTCAAGGCGGCGGAAATGCGTATCGACAAGAAGATCGCCGAAATGAAGGCCCTGCAGGCGAGCGTCGAGGGCATCCTCAAGAAGGTGGACGATCAGGACCAGGCCAAGTTGAAAAGTCTGGTCAAAATCTACGAGAATATGAAGCCCAAGGACGCGGCGCGCGTCTTCGAGCAGCTTGACATGCCGGTGCTGATGGGCGTCGTCGAAAACATGAAGGAACAAAAGGTGGCGCCGATCATGGAGGCGATGGATCCCATCAAGGCGAAGCAGATCACCGACGCCATGGCGATGCGCCGGGGAGCCAAGAGCGAAGGGAAAAGCGGGGGGTAGGGGCGACGCCTGTTTCGGCGGCAGGCGCGAAATCGCTTGATAACCCGGCAGGACCGGACTTTAACTAAGTGGTCGCGCCCGGTGGCGCGGCTCCCAGGCCGCGGATGGCGTTACGGGAACGCTAGTGGGGAGCATTCCCAAGGAGAAATGCATGGCTGTTGACTTGAACATGCGGGTCTTGATCGTTGACGACTACAAGACCATGCTGCGAATCATCCGCAACCTCCTCAAGCAGCTCGGATTCAACAACGTCGACGAGGCCAACGACGGTGCCGAGGCCTTGCAGTTGATGCGTGCGAGCGAAACCCCTTATGGGCTGGTGATCTCGGACTGGAACATGGAGCCGATGACCGGCTTGCAGCTTCTGCGCGAGGTGCGCAACGACGCCAAGCTGAAGTTCGTCCCCTTCATCATGGTGACGGCGGAGTCCAAGTCCGAGAACGTCATCGCCGCGAAGGAGGCCGGCGTTTCCAACTACATCGTCAAGCCCTTCAACGCCGAGACCCTGAAGGCGAAGATGGTCAGCGTCCTGGGCGAGTTCTAGGCGGCCGGGCGCGGGAGGCGACGAATGCCCGCGAGCGTCGATCGGGTCATTGACAGCCGTGTCGCGGCCCTGAGCCGCGAGCGCGGCGACACCGTGCGCATCGAGGAAGTCTCCCGGATGGTCAAGTCCATTCTGGCGGCGATGGAGGACGGTCCGCGGCAGGATCGCTTCGACCTCTACCACGGCGTGCAGGCCCTGGCCCGCTATATCCAGCACGCGCGGGAGGAAATCGCGGCGCTGCGCACCGACGAGATCAGCGACCAGCTCGTCGGCAAAGCCTCGGACGAACTGGACGCCATCGTCAAGGCCACCGAGGCCGCCACCAACGACATTCTGGATTCAGCCGAGGAACTTTCCGAGATCATGGGGGGGCTGCCGCCCGAGCTGGCCGCCCGGGTCGGCGCGATCACCACCAAACTGTTCGAGGCCTGCAATTTCCAGGATCTTACCGGACAGCGGGTCACCAAGGTCGTGACCGTGCTGCGCGAGATCGAGCGGCGCGTCGTCGCCCTGATGGATGCGTTCGGCGGAGCCGGCGTCAAGGGCAAGGCGCCACGGAAGAAGGCGGCGCCGGCCGCGAAACATTCAAGGCACGAAGAACACGAGAAAGGATTGCTGAACGGCCCGCAGCTTCCAGATAAGGCCGCCGATCAGGCGTCCATCGACGCCCTGTTCGAAGACTAGAGCGGTGTCCGCGCGGATAGGATCGCCGAAGTGATCGTCGTCGTTCCCGCGAAAGCGGGAATCCACGTGTGAGATCAATAATATCTTGATGCCCGCCTACGCGGGCATGACGGAACGACGTGAAGCGACCTGAACGGAAAATGCTCCAGTGTGGTTTATGAATTCGAAGTTCCTGATATCGCCGTGCGGGACATCGATGGGAACTTCGAATTCACCACGCTAGCATTGCGCGGGACGATCCTGCGGCGGATGCACGGAGGGTGATGGATTGACCTGGCGTCGCCGCTTGCTGCCGCTCGTGTTGGCGGCCGGCCTCGCCGTAATGGCTGCGGGACCCGGCCTCTGTGCGTCGGGGGACTCCGCGCCAATCAACCCGCCCCTGCGGCTGCTGCCGCCGTCGGCTCCGACGACGGCACCCGCGCCGAAAGTCGCACCGGCGCCGCCCGCCGCCCCAAGGCCGTCGCAGGCGCTTGCCGTCAACGTGCGCAGCGGCGAACACGGCGGCTACAATCGCCTTGTTTTCGAGACATCCAGGCCCGTGTCCTATGCGGTTTCGCAGATGGGGACCCGCGCCGTGGTCCGCTTCAACGCCCCGCTGCGCCTCGACGCGGCCACATTGCGCGGGCGGCTGCCGTCCGACGCGACGCTGGCGTCGCTGCATACCGCCCGGGGCGCGACGACGCTGGCGGTGACGTTGCCGGAAGGGGCGCGGCTGCGCCATTTCGCCTCGGGAAACAAGATCGTCGTCGATATCGTTCGCGGGGCCGACGCCAACGCGCCCGCGCCGCCGCCGGGCAAGCCTCCGCCACCGCTCGCGCCCGCGGGGGACGATGGTGTCAAGGCGCCGTCCGTCGCGTCCTCCCTGCCGCCCGCCAAGCCGGAGGAGACGCCGCTGGAGACGCTCACCGCCAAGGGCGGAGTCGCGGCGGTACCGGCGCAGGGCCAACCGCCGCCCGCAGTGAAGGGAAGCGAGACATCGGCGGCGACGCCGGCGGAAGCCAAGAGGTCCTTCAGCCTCAGCGTCTCCTGGGACGCGCCCGTGGGCG
>JAKANG010000385.1 GCA_021812505.1 Pseudomonadota bacterium | reverse complement strand
ATGCGCTGCGACGTGATCGCGGAAGGCGTGATCGCGGCGGTGAAGGAAGTCGGCCTCAAGGTTCCGCTGGTGGTGCGCCTCGAAGGCACCAATGTCGATCTCGGCAAGACGATCATCCGCGAGTCGGGCCTCAATGTCATTCCGGCGGACGATCTCGACGACGCCGCCCAGAAAATTGTCAAGGCCGTGAAGGAGGCCGTGTAATGTCCATCCTGATCGACAACAACACCAGGATCATCGTTCAGGGCTTTACCGGCAAGAACGGCACCTTCCACTCCGAACAGGCGCTCGCCTATTGCGGGACCAAGGTGGTCGGCGGCGTCTCGCCGGGCAAGGGCGGCTCGACCCATATCGGCCTGCCCGTTTTCGACACGGTTTCCGAGGCCCGCGAGGCCACGCAGGCCGACGCATCCGTCATCTATGTCCCGCCGGCCGGCGCGGCGGACGCCATCTGCGAGGCGATCGCCGCGGAACTCCCGCTGATCGTCTGCATCACCGAAGGCATTCCGGTCCAGGACATGATCAAGGTGAAGCGCGCGCTTTCGGGTTCGAAATCGCGCCTGATCGGCCCGAACTGCCCCGGCGTGATGACCTCAGGCGAATGCAAGATCGGCATCATGCCCGGCAATATCTTCAAGCCCGGCAATGTCGGAATCGTCTCGCGCTCCGGAACCTTGACCTATGAAGCCGTGTTTCAGACCACGCGGGCGGGCCTCGGCCAGACCACGGCGGTCGGCATCGGCGGCGACCCGGTCAAGGGCACGGAATTCATCGACATGCTGGAATTGTTTCTGGCCGACGACAAGACCGAATCGATCATCATGATCGGCGAGATCGGCGGCTCGGCGGAAGAAGACGCCGCCCAGTTCATCGCGGACGAGGCGAAGCGCGGACGCAAGAAGCCGACGGTCGGCTTCATCGCCGGCCGCACCGCGCCGCCCGGGCGCCGCATGGGCCATGCCGGCGCCATCATCTCCGGCGGCAAGGGCGGGGCCGAGGACAAGATCGCGGCGATGGAGGCGGCGGGCATAAGCGTTTCGCCCTCGCCGGCGCGGCTCGGGTCGACTCTGGTCGACGTGCTGAAAGGCCGCTGAGCCTGATATCCGACGCGGGCGGAGACGCCCGCGCCGCACGCGTTTCAATGCGCGGAATGGACGCCTTTGGGGCGTCAACAACGGGCGGGCGAGCAACAGGCGCGCGAGCGCCGAAGGACAGGGCGTCGCGGGACGCGAGAGGAATATCGAGATGGCGCGTCGAGATAGCAATGGAGCTAATGGCGGCGGCGGAACGGGACGCTCGCCGGAAAACGCCGCTTTTGCGGATTCGTCCTTCCTGTTCGGCGGCAACGCCGCCTATATCGAGCAGCTTTACGCCTCCTACAAATCGAATCCCTCCGGGGTCGATCCCGAATGGCGCGAGTTCTTCGGCGCCCTCAACGACGACGACCAGGCGGTCGCGGCCAACGCCCGGGGCGCGTCATGGAAGAAGCCCAACTGGCCGGCTCCGCCCCAGGGCGATCTGGTCGCCGCCCTCGACGGTCAATGGCCGGTCAACGAAAAGACCATCGCCGAAAAGATCAAGAACAAGGCGACGCAGGAGGGAAAAGGCGAGATTTCCCCGGCCGACGTCCCCCGCGCCACCCAGGATTCGGTGCGCGCGATCATGATGATCCGCGCCTATCGCATGCGCGGCCATCTCCACGCCAATCTCGATCCGCTCGGGCTCGGCTCGCAGAAGGATCACGAGGAGCTGCATCCGGCGAGCTATGGCTTCACCGAGGCGGACTACGACCGCAAGATCTTCATCGACCACGTTCTCGGCCTGGAATACGCCACGATTCGGGAAATGCTGGCGATCCTGCGCCGCACCTATTGCTCGACCATCGGCTGGGAATTCATGCATATTTCCGATCCAGCGGAAAAAGCCTGGATCCAGGAGCGCATCGAAGGACCCGACAAGGAAGTCTCCTTCACCAGGGAGGGCAAGCGCGCGATCCTGCAGAAGCTGGTCGAGGCCGAAGGCTTCGAGAAATTCCTCGACGTCCGCTACACCGGAACCAAGCGATTCGGCCTGGACGGCGGCGAATCCATGATCCCGGCGCTCGAGCAGATCATCAAACGCGGCGGCGCGCTCGGCGCCAAGGAGATCGTGCTCGGCATGGCCCATCGCGGCCGCCTGAACGTCCTGTGCCAGGTGATGGGCAAGCCGCATCGCGCACTGTTCAACGAATTCAAGGGCGGCTCCTTCGTTCCGGAGGAGGTTGAAGGCTCCGGCGACGTGAAATACCACCTCGGCGCCTCGTCCGACCGCGAATTCGACAACAACACGGTGCATCTGTCGCTGACCGCCAATCCGTCGCATCTCGAAATCGTCGATCCGGTCGTTCTGGGCAAGGTGCGCGCCAAGCTCGATCAGAACCTCGACCGCGCCCTCGAGGATAGCCGCCCGGTCATGCCGCTCCTCATCCACGGCGACGCCGCTTTCGCCGGCCAGGGCGTGGTTGCGGAATGTTTCGGCCTGTCCGGCCTCAAGGGCCACAAAACCGGCGGCTCGATCCATTTCATCATCAACAACCAGATCGGCTTCACCACTTATCCGCGCTATTCGCGGTCCTCGCCCTATCCTTCCGACGTGGCCAAAACGGTCGAGGCGCCGATCCTGCATTGCAATGGCGACGACCCGGAAGCGGTGGTGTTCTGCGCCAAGGTGGCGACTGAATTTCGGCAGAAATTCCAGAAGCCTGTCGTCATCGACATGTGGTGCTACCGCCGCTTCGGCCATAACGAGGGCGACGAGCCGTCCTTCACCCAGCCGAAGATGTACAAGAAGATTCGGTCGCACCGCTCGACGCTCGAACTCTATGCGGAAAAGCTGATCGCCCAGGGCCTGGTCACCCCCGAGCTCCTCGACCGGATCACCATCGAGCAGCTCGAGATCGAGCAGGGCGAGGCCGCGATCACCGTGTTCGGATCCCTGATCGTCGAGCAGATCCCGTCGGGGA
>JAKANG010000384.1 GCA_021812505.1 Pseudomonadota bacterium | reverse complement strand
AGAGCCCGAAGGAGATCCCCTATGGCGTCCAGCGCATGCTGTCGATCGCCCTGGCCTATGGGCGCGGGGCCGATGTGCTGCTGCTCGACGAACCCGCCGCCGGCCTGTCGTTCGACGAATCGCAGCGCCTCGCCATCCATCTGAAGGAGATCGCCCGCCGCCGCCGCGCCACGATCTTGCTGGTCGAGCACGACATGGACGTGATCTTCTCGGTCGCCGACCGTATCACGGTGCTCCAGCTTGGAAAGGTGCTCGCCGAAGGGCGTCCCGGTGACATCCGAAGCGATCCGGACGTAATCCGGGCCTACCTCGGGAGCGCGGCATGAGCGCTCTGCTGGAATTCGAGAGCGTCGACGCGGGTTACGGCGGCGCCCGCATCCTGCGTGGCGTCAGCTTTGACGTCGGCGACGGCGACAGTCTGGCGGTGCTGGGCCGCAACGGCGTCGGCAAGACCACTATCGTCAATACGCTCCTGGGCGTCGCCCGGCGCACCGCCGGCGTGATCCGCCTGAACGGCGTCGCGATCGAACGTCCGCGGGCCTACACCGCGGCCGGCCATGGCGTCTCGGTTGTGATCCAGGGCCGCGGAATCCTGCCCAATCTGACGGTGGAGGAAAATCTGCTGCTGGGCGCGGCCGTGCGGCGCAAGGGCCTCTGGTCGCTTGAACGGGTGTTCGATCTGTTCCCGGTGTTGAAGGAGCGCGCCGATACGCCTGGCTGCGCCCTCAGCGGCGGCCAGCAGCAAATGTTGGCCATTGGCCGCGCGCTGATGGCCAATCCCCGGCTGCTGGTTCTGGACGAGCCGAGCGAGGGCCTGGCGCCGGTGGTGGTCGACGAGTTGGCGGAGGTGCTGAACCTCCTGCGCCGCGAAGGCGCCGCCGTGCTGCTGATCGAGCAGAATCTCAGCCTGGTCGAGCGCGTGGTCCGCCGCTTTTGCGTGCTGTCGAAGGGCGCCATCGTCGACCGCGGCGACGTCGCCGGAACCTCGCGGGCCGAATTGCAGAAACACATAGCGATCTGACGAGCGAATCAAAACGTAAGAAAGGGAGGACAAGATGACGATTTTGAAAATGGGCGCGGGCGCCGCTGCGGTTCTTCTCTTCGCCGCGGCGTCCGCCAGAGCGGCCGAGCCGATCCGCATCGGCGTCCCGACCTCGTTCACCGGGCCCTATGCCGAACTCGGCGAGGAGGTCAAACGGGGCGTGCTGTTCGCCGCCAACGAGGCCAACACCAAGGGCGGCGTCGACGGTCGCATGGTCGAGGTCGCCTTCGCCGACACCGAGGGCAACCCTGACGCCGCGCGGCGCGCCGCCGAGAAGCTGGCGATGGGCGGTAGCAAATTTCTGCTCGGCGCCATTTCCTCCGCCGAGGGCCTCGCCATCGGCGGCCAGGCGGAGAAGTGGGATGCGATATATCTGTCGACCATAAACAAGAGCGACTCGCTGACCGGCGCGTCCTGCAATCCCCGCATGTTCCGGGCCAATCATTCCGACGGCATGGATATGGCGGCGATCGGTCCGTGGCTAAAAACCCGCAAGGAAAAGGATTGGGTCGTCATCGCCGCCGACTATGCCTGGGGTCATGATTCGGCCGCGGCGTTCGCAGCCGCCGCGGTCGCCGCAGGCAAGACGGTAAAGGCTCAACTGTTCGCGCCTTTGGGCACCAAGGATTACGCCCCTTACATCCAGCAGATCAGGGATCAGAAGCCGGAAGGCCTATGGGTCGCCATCGCCGGCCGCGACGCCGTCAACTTCGCGGTTCAGGCGGGCCAGTTCGGCCTCCTGAAGTCCGTGTTCCCGGTCAGCCAGAGTTTCGCCGTCCCTTCCACCATCAAAGGCATGGGCGACCTCGCCGAGGGCGTGTGGGGTATCGTCAATTACAGTTCGACCTTCGACAGCCCGGGCAACAAGACCTTTGTCGCCGCATGGGTCAAAGCCTATGGCCGCGAGCCCGCCAACTTCGAGGCGGAGACCTACCTTGGCATGAAGCTGCTGTTCGCCGCCATCGAGAAGGCGAAAAGCGTCGAGCCCGATGCTGTGGCCAAGGCGCTGGAGGGGGCGACCACAGACACTCCGTTTTACGGCAAGGTCGCAATGCGGGCGCAGGACCATCAGCTCATGCTGCCCAACTACGTCGGCCGGGTCGCCAGGGTTGGCGGCGAACTCAAGCCGGTGGTCGAGGTCGCCATCGACACAGCCCAGGCCATGCCGCCCGTCACGGACTGCAAGATGCCGCGCTGAGCCCCGGGGCGGACCATGCCGATCGACACAAAGCCAACGGCGGATCGCATCGCCGCAAATCGGGACGGACGCTGGGCCGACCGCACCCTGCTCGACCACCTCGACGCGGCGGCGCTGGCGGCGCCTGACAAGGTCGCCTTCTTTGGCCGAAAGAGCGGCTTCGGGACGGAGACCGCCCTTTCGTATCGCCAACTCGATCGACTGAGCCGGCGCGTCGCTGTCGGGCTGGCGGCGCTCGGCGTCGGCAAGGGCGACGTCGTCTCGATGATCCTGCCCAATTGGTGCGAGTTCCCCTTGGTCCACCTCGCCTGCCTGCGGCTCGGCGCCGTGACCAATCCGCTGATGCCTATCCTTCGCCATCGTGAACTGTCGTTCATGCTGGCGCTGGCCGAGAGCAAGGCGCTGATCATCCCGAAATCGTTCCGCGACTTCGACTATCCCGCAATGATCGCCGACCTGCGGCCGGCCCTGCCGGCGCTGCGGCATGTGCTGGTGGTGGAGGGATCCGGCGATGAATCATTCGGCAAACGGCTCATCGAGCGGCGCTGGGAGGATGACGCCGGAGCGGCGGCCTTGTTCGCCGCAAACCGCCCCTCGCCCAACGATCCGATCGAACTCCTCTATACGTCGGGGACGACTGGCGAGCCCAAAGGCGTCTTGCATACCTCCAACACTCTCTTGAGCAGCCTGCCGCCGCTCAAGGCGCGTCTGCGGCTGGGGGCCGACGACGTGGTGCTGATGGGCTCGCCGCTCGCCCATCAGACG
>JAKANG010000383.1 GCA_021812505.1 Pseudomonadota bacterium | reverse complement strand
GGACATAGTCGAACTCGCCAATGGCTGCCTGTGTTGCACGGTCGCCGACGATTTTCTCCCCGCCATCGAAGCTCTGCTGAAGCGCGCCGACAGGCTCGACCATATCGTCATCGAGACATCGGGCCTCGCGCTGCCAAAACCCCTGCTCAAGGCCTTCGACTGGCCGCAGGTGCGCGCGCGCCTCACGGTGGACGGGGTGATCGCCGTCATCGACGGCGCGGCCGTCGCCGAGGGACGCTTTGTCGACGACGCCGAAAAGCTCGCCAATGAGCGCGCCGCCGACCCGAGCGTCGATCACGACAATCCGCTGGAAGAGGTTTACGAAGACCAGCTTCTGTGCGCCGATCTTGTCGTTCTCAACAAGACGGACCTGATGTCGGGCGAAGAAGTCGCCCGCGTGACGGCGGAAATCGCCGAGGCGACCGGCGGGCGGGTCAAAGTGATCGCAACCCGCGACGGCGTCATCGACGCCAATATCGCGCTTGGCCTGGAAGCCGGCGCCGAGGACGACATCGTGTCGCGGCCTTCGCATCACGACCTCGAAGAGGCCCACGATCACGACGATTTCGACTCCTTCGTCCTGGACATTCCGCCGCTCGACGACCCAACGGATTTCGTTACCCTCCTCGGAGAAGTCGCGGGCCGCCACGACGTGCTCAGGATGAAAGGTTTTCTCGACATAACCGGCAAGCCGATGCGCCTGCTGGTGCAGGGAGTCGGCGCGCGCTTCCGCCAGCAATATGACCGCGCCTGGGCCAGGGAAGAGGCGCGTCGCGGCCGGCTGGTGGTCATCGGCCGCAAAGGCCTGGACCGCGCGGCGATCGAAGCCGCGCTCGTCTGACGCCGCGCCATGCACATCCCGCGCACGGAACTGAGATCGCTGGACGAGATGGCGCAGGCCCTCGACCTCGACCAGTCGCGCGCGGACATTGTCGCCCTGTCCTTTGCCGACAGCGATCTCCATGTGCTCGCCAAGGCCTGGGACACGCTCCGCACTGATCCCGAAACCGCGGAAGGCGCCAAGGCGCTGTCGCTGAGGCTGGCGAGTCTCGCGGATCTGCGCCATCCCTATTCGGTCGATCTCTATGCCGAAAAGGTTTTGGCCCACGCGCGTTTCGTGATCGTTCGCCTGCTGGGCGGGCTCGACTACTGGCGTTACGGCGTCGAGGAGCTGGGGCGCATCGCCAGGGCCAAAGGCGCCATTCTGGCGGTCGTGCCTGGGGATCCGCGCGAGGACGCGCGGCTCGACGCCATGTCCACCGCGGGCGCCGAGGACCTGCGCCGCATCTGGTCATGGCTGCAGGCCGGCGGGGTGGAAAACGCGGCGCAGGTTTTGCGATTCGCCATGTCGGCGCTCGGGCGCCCCTGCGCTTTGGCCGTGCCGTGCGAAAAAGCGTCTCTCGGCGCTTTCGAGGCGGCGCGCCGAACGGCGGCGCAGGTCCTAGATCCCCGCGCCCCGCGCGCCCTGATCCTGTTCTACCGGTCGGCGTGGATGGCGGGCGACACCGCGCCTTACGAGGCTCTGGCCGACGCGCTCCACGCCGAAGGCTTTGACGTGGAGGCGCTTTTCGCGACCAGCCTGAAGGACCCCGCCGTGGCTGCGGGCTTGCGGCGCAGGCTCGCCGACGATCCGCCGGACGTTATCCTCAACGCCACCGCATTTTCCGCGCGACTCGACGATGGCGCAAGCGTGTTCGACGCCTGCGACGCGCCCGTCCTGCAGGTCGCCGTCAGCCTGGCGAGCGAAGAGCAATGGCGCCATTCGCCGCGTGGCCTCGCGCCGTCCGATCTGGCGATGAATGTCGCTCTCCCGGAAATCGACGGGAGGCTGTTCGTCGGCGCCATTTCGTTCAAGGCGGCGCAGCCGAAAATCGACAGTCTCGAATATGCGCCGCTCACCAGCCGCCCGCATGCCGAGAACATCGCGCACGCCGCGCGTCTCGCTTCCCGCTGGGCGGCTTTGCGGCGCGCGCCGCCGCGAGAGAAACGCCTCGCCTTCGTGCTGTCGGATTATCCCGGCAAAGGCGGGCGCGCCGGCTATGCGGTCGGCCTCGACACTTTCGCCTCGCTGGAGGAGATCGCCCAACGTCTGAGGCTGGAAGGCTACCGGCTCGGCGAAATTCCCGACGCCGCCGAAATCGCGCGCCGCCTGACCGGCCCCGCGACCGAATTCATGGACATTGCGGATTATCGCGCGTGGCTGGCGCGGGCGCCCGAAAATTTCGTCGCCGCTATCGTTGCGCGATGGGGCGAGCCGGAAGCCGATCCCGCCTGCGAAGACGGCCGTTTCCGTTTCGCGGTCCAAAAACTCGGCGACAGCGTCGTCGCCTTGCAGCCCGATCGGGGCCGGCGGGCGGCGCGCAAGGACGAGTATCACGATGTCGCCTTGGCGCCCCGGCACGCTTTTGTCGCCTTTTACATCTGGTTGCGCGAAATCGTCGGCGCCGCGGCGATCGTCCATGTCGGCGCCCATGGCGTTCTCGAATGGCTGCCGGGCAAAGCGGTGGCGCTGGGCGAGGATTGCGCGCCGCGCGCGACGCTCGGCCCGCTTCCCGTGATTTATCCCTTCATCGTCAATAATCCTGGCGAGGCGGCGCAGGCCAAAAGGCGCATCGCGGCGGTCGCCATCGGGCATATGACGCCGCCGCTGATGGCCGCCGGCGCGCATGGCGCCGTCCAGGAGGTCGAGGGCCTGATGGACGAATATTCGGAAGCGCAGACGCTCGACCCGCGCCGCGCCCGACGCCTCGCCGAGCTGATCCTGGAGCGCGCTCAAGGCTCGGGCCTCGCCGAGGAGGCCGGGCTCGCCCGCGACCTCGCGCCCGACGAAGCCCTGACGCGTCTCGACGCCTGGCTGTGCGACCTGAAGGAAATGCGGGTCGGCGACGGTCTCCATATTTTCGGGGCCGAGGCCGACCCCGAACGGCTGCAGGCGCTCGCCGCCCTTTCCGGCGACGACGCGCCGGAGGCCTTGGCGCGGCTTCGCCAATGCGCGAGCGCCGAGATCGGCGCCCTG
>JAKANG010000382.1 GCA_021812505.1 Pseudomonadota bacterium | reverse complement strand
GAACATGCTCAGGGTGCGCTTCTGGTCGATGATGCGCGACCTCCTGCGGTTCTATCGGGAGGCGCCGCGCGATCTTTCCACTCTCGGCGACCAGAGCCTCGGCGACTATCTCGCCCGCAACGCCTACGGCGAGGCGTTTTTGCGCGATCATCTCTATCCGATGGCCGGGGCGATCTGGTCCATGCCGGCGGATGAAGTTTGCACCTTCCCCGCCGCCGCCTTCATCCGCTTCTTTGAAAACCATGGCTTGCTCAAACTGGCGAAGCGGCCGACCTGGCGCACTGTCGTCGGCGGCTCGCGCGCCTATGTGCGCCGCCTCGTGGAATCCATTCCACAGATCCGCGCCGGGGCGCCGGTGCGCCGCGTCAGGCGCCAGGGCGACGGCGTGGAAGTGCAGGACGCGCGCGGCGCCGATCGTTTCGATCAGGTGGTGATCGCCGTCCACCCCGACGCCGCCCTCGCGATGCTGGACGCGCCGATCGAGGCGGAACGCCGCCTGCTCGGCGCCTTTCGCTATGCGCCCAATGTCGCCTGGCTTCATTCCGACCCCAGCCTGATGCCGCGCCGCAAGCCGGCCTGGGCCGCCTGGAACTATCTTGCCGAGGGCAACGGTGGCGGCGCGCTCGCGGTGTCTTATTGGATGAACCTGCTGCAGCCGCTCGGGCCGGCGCCGGAGCTTTTCGTGACGCTCAATCCACCGCGACCGCCGCGCGGAGATCTCGTTCATGCGCAGGAGACCTACCGCCACCCGCAATTCGACGGGGTCGCGATGGCGGCGCAAAAGGAATTATGGTCGCTGCAGGGCGCGGATCGCCTCTGGTATTGCGGGGCCTATTTCGGCTCGGGCTTTCACGAGGACGGGTTGCAGGCAGGCCTCGCGGTCGCCGAGCAATTGGGCGGCGCAACGCGGCCCTGGCGGGTGGACAACGAGAGCGGGCGGATTTTCGTCACGCCCGCGGCCTTGCCGGCGCGGGAGCTGGCGTCGACATGAGCGACAGCGCCCTTTATGCGGGACTGGTGACCCATCACCGGCGTCGTCCGCGCGACCATCGCCTCGCCTATAGCATCTATTCCCTCCTGCTCGACCTCGACGAAGTGGGTGCGTTGGACAGAGTGCTGCGCCTTTTCTCGCTCGATCGCTTCAACCTGTTTTCCTTTCATCGTCGCGATCGCGGCGACGGCTCCGGCCGCGATCTCCGCGGCCAGGTCGAAGAGGCCATGCGCGGCGCCGGCGTCGAGCCCGACGGCGGCAAGATCCTCCTGCTCACCATGCCACGCCTGCTGGGCTTCGCCTTCAATCCGCTCAGCGTCTTCTATTGCTTCCGGCGCTCCGGCGGCCTCGCCGCCGTGATGTGGGAGGTGGACAACACTTTCGGCGAGCGCCACGCCTATATGCTCCCGGTCGAAGGCGCGGGCGATAGCGAGATCGTGCAAGGCTGCGGCAAGGAATTCCATGTCTCGCCCTTCCTGAACATGGATCTCGACTATCGTTTTCGCCTCCGCGCGCCGGGCGATCGGCTCAGCCTCGTCATCGAGGTTTCCGACCCGGCGGGCCTCCTGCTCACGGCGCGTTATCAGGCCCGTCGCGAGGCGTTGACCGATGCAAACCTTCTGCGCCGCTTCTTCGCCACCCCGCTTCTGACCTTGCGCGTGCTAGGCGGGATTCACTGGGAAGCGCTGAAGCTCTGGCGCAAGGGCATAGGACTTCGCCCCAAGCCGCCTCCGCCGGTTACTCCGGTCACCTTCGTTCGCGCTGCTCACGCGCCCGCCAAACCCGGGATGGACTGATTCATGACGCAAGTTTCCGCCTTCCAATCGAACAAATCCGCGCCGCGCGTGAACGTTCGAGCTCATCCGCTGGCGTTCGTTTTGCATCGTCTGATGGATCGGCTGGAGGTGGGAAGCCTCTCGGCGCGGTTGCCGTCTGGCGAGACGATCGAAGCGCGCGGCGCGGCGCCCGGCCCGGAGGCCGCACTCCATATTCAGAACTGGCGCGCCTTCCGACGCTTGCTCTTGAGCGGCGACATCGGATTCGCGGACGGCTATGTGGCGGGTGACTGGACCACCCCCGACCTGGTGGCGCTGATCCGGCTCGCCGCCGCCAATGCGCCTTATCTCGGCCATGTCATCGGCGGCGGTCGGGCGCATTCGCTGTTCAACCGCATTCTGCACCGGTTGCGCGGCAACTCCCGGCGCGGCAGCCGCCGCAACATCATGAGCCATTACGATGTCGGCAATGATTTCTTCCGGCTCTGGCTCGACGAGTCCATGCTTTATTCGTCGGGCCTGTGGGATGATGCGACCGTCACGCTCGAGCAGGCGCAGGCGAACAAGCTCGCCCGAAGCGCAGAATGGCTCGGCCTCGGCGGCGGGGAGGACATTCTCGAAATCGGCTGCGGCTGGGGCGCGCTTGCTGCTTATCTGGCGCGGGCGGGCGCGGGCCGCGTCCTGGGCCTCACCTTGTCCCCCGCCCAACTCGGCTTCGCCCGCGAGAGGCTTGCGCGCGAGGGACTCGACGGCGCCGTCGAGCTGAGGCTTCAGGATTATCGTGACATTTCAGGCGCCTTCGATCGCATCGTCTCGATCGAAATGATCGAGGCCGTGGGCGAAGCCTATTGGCCCCATTATTTCCGTAAGATCGAGGACGTCCTGAAGCCCGGTGGCAGAGCCTTGATTCAGGCCATCACGATCGACGAGGCGCGCTTCGACGATTATCGTGCGCGGCCGGACTTCATTCAGCGCCATATTTTCCCCGGCGGCTTCCTGCCGACCATAAGCGCGATCGCGGACTGCGCCGCGCGGGCAGGGCTGCGTCTCGCTCGGACCCAATCCTTCGGCCTGTCCTATGCGCGCACCCTTGCGGATTGGCGGCGGCGTTTCGATGCGCGCTGGAGCGACATCGCCGCGCAGGGTTTCGACGAGCGTTTTCGCCGGTTATGGACTTATTACCTCTGCTATTGCGAGGCCGGGTTCCTCGAAAAGGCCACGGATGTCGGCTTCTTCCTTCTCGAAAAGCC
>JAKANG010000381.1 GCA_021812505.1 Pseudomonadota bacterium | reverse complement strand
GTGGCTTCAGGGCGCGCACCCCTTCCCTCCCCCTCGTGGGGAGGGTCAGGGTGGGGGCAAACCGCCTCAGCCCGCGATCAGCCCGCGCGCCTGTTCGACCCAGCCGCCGACCTTGCCGGCGACCTTGAGCTCGGCGCCGATCTTGTCGGCGTCTTCGCCGGACATGGCGGCGAACTGCCAGTAATGAAACAGGCCGGCGTCATTGAGCTTCTTTTCGAGCTGCGGACCGACGCCCGTGAACTTGGTCAGATCGTCGGGCGCGCCGCGCGGCGCCGACAGCAGTTCAAACTGTTCGCCGCCGGCGGCCGCGACTTCCGCGTCGGCCGGCAGTTCGCCGACGCCGGGCTCTTCCGAGGCGCCGACGTCGACGCCCATCGCGCCCTGGCTGCGCGAAATGCCGTCGAGCGCGGCGCGGGCGATCAGGTCGCAATAGAGCGCGATGGCGCGGCCGGCGTCGTCATTGCCCGGGATCGGAAAAGTGATGCCGTCCGGATCGCAATTGGTGTCGAGGATCGCCGCGACCGGAATGTGAAGGCGGGCCGCCTCCTTGATCGCGAGCTGCTCCTTGTTGGTGTCGATGACGAAGATCAGGTCCGGGACGCCGCCCATGTCCTTGATGCCGCCCAGCGCCTTTTCCAGTTTTTCGCGCTCGCGCGACAGCATCAGACGCTCTTTCTTGGTCAGGCCGGTCGCGCCCGAGTCGAGCTGGTCGTCGAGCTTGCGCAGGCGCTGGATCGAGGCCGAAATGGTCTTCCAGTTGGTCAGCATGCCGCCGAGCCAGCGGGAATTGACGTAATATTGGGCCGAACGCCGCGCGGCGTCGGCGATCTGCTCCTGCGCCTGACGCTTGGTGCCGACGAACAGCACGCGGCCGCCCTTGGCCACGGTGTCGGAAACCGCCTTCAGCGCCTGATGCAGCAGCGGAACGGTCTGGGCGAGGTCAATAACGTGGATGTTGTTGCGGACCCCGAAAATATAGGGGGCCATTTTCGGGTTCCAGCGATGCGACTGGTGGCCGAAATGGGCGCCGGCCTCAAGCAGGCCGCGCATGGAAAAATCGGGAAGCGCCATGGTCTTTTCTCTCCGGTTCTGCCTCCGCGAGCCATTTGGGCCGGCTTTCCGGCCACCGGAGCGCAGCCTTGAAACAGGCGGCGCGACAGCTCGCGTGCGGGATGGGCGGCCTCCTACAGCAGGAACGCCGTTTTGGCAAGCGTTTCCGCGCGAATCATGCCGCCGCGCCAACCCAAGGGAAAATCGGCCCGCGACGATCAGCGCAGGGCCGGCGGGCCCCGCGTCTCGTTCCGCCAGTGACGCCCCATGCCGCAACGGTCGGCAATTTTTGAAAGGCGGTGAACGGCCGTTGCACGTTCGGTAGACTCCGGCTCATTGCCGACATTCCTGATCAAGCCCGTGACGGGCTCATCATGGGGATATGGCCGACATTCGTGGATTCTGGCCCGCCATGACGTCATGCCACATTAAAGCAAGGAGGCCCGTATCGGTTTTCACCTTGGCTGCCAGACAGAAAACCTATTTCAATGAGAACCCATGCCCACGGAACCAAGGACGCAACAAAAATCCATGCCAAATCGGGCCACTCGGCAGACAATGGAAATAAAAACCACCACGCAACCCAGAACATCACCAACCATCCGGATCTGTCTCTATCATGCAGTCGCTTTATTACGATGCTTACCTGCGACAAAAGCGGCAAAATAAACAACAAATCTATAATAAGCGACCACAGCGCCATGTGCGACGGAATTATATAATGCATAGCGACGCGCACAAAGAAATAGATAATTAATATTACGGCGTAGTTAATCGCCATGTATGCCCACCAGCGGGCTCTATCTATGCGACCACGAAACATCGCCGGACTAAGTTTAAACTGTTGCAGTAACTCATGAAGCGGAATCGAATTGACCCACGCTATGCAAATCGCTCCAATGACCATCGCTACAATATATGAGGCGAGGTAGCCGACGAGGACGCTATCCAAGCTCCCAACTCCTTCTCCTGCGGAAAGAATTGGTTTCTCGTATGCAATGCCACGCTGCGCCATCGCCGGCGCACTAAAGCTCAGCATCAAGACAATCGCGTTAGCTGCGTGCTTGAATCGGAGTTTCATGGCCCGTAACCTTGGCTGGCATAACTCCTAGTAATGAGCACTGTCTTGAACAATGACGTGGATCAACATCGGGCCGGTGGCAGCCATCGACTGCATCTGCCCGCAATCTTTCCCGCGTAGGCCACTTGGCGACGGCAGCTTGCCGCCGTAAAGAGCCGGCCCCTGAGAACTGTGGGCGTCTCTTCTGGTTCGACGCCGCCTTCTAGCACTCACTCTTCGACCAATCCCTCCGGCTTCTCGATCAGCGCCTTGAAGGCGGCGAGCAGCGCGCCGGCGGCGGGTTCGGCGATGGCGCGGCGGTCGATGGCGAGCGTGACGGAGATCATGGTCGCCACAGCAGGCCTGCCTTGCTCCACGATGATTCTCTGCTCCGCCGCGCCCAGTCCGAGCACGCTGGTCCAGGGCGCCATTACGGCGGGCAGCACGCGCCGCACGCCCAATCCGCCGAGATTGACGATCAGGCAGGCGCACTCCTCGAAGGAATCGGAACTGAAACGCCCGGCCAGGAAATCGGCGCGGGCGGCGGCGATCTCGTCGAGCGCCATTTCGTTCGCCGAAACGAACGTCGGCGCGACGATTTCGCCCTCATGGCCGAGCGCGATCGCGACATCGGCGCGGCGCGCCGGTTCATGGCGTGCGCCGGCCCGCGCGACATTGGCTTCCGGAACCCGGGCCAGGGCGAGGGCGAGCGCCTTGACCGCGCAATCCAGCAGCGAAATTCGGGGCGCCAAGCCCCGCGCGTTGAGCCGCGCGCGGAACACTTCCAGAGCGTCGAGCCGGCACTCGACTTCCAGATGAACGACGGGCGCGCCCTCCGCCGCCTGGCCCAGAGACCGCGCGCCCCCGGCCGCCATCCGCCCGGCCTCTTGCGCCGCGCGCCGGTCCAG
>JAKANG010000380.1 GCA_021812505.1 Pseudomonadota bacterium | reverse complement strand
TTCCGATCTGACCAAGGCGGTCAAGACCGCGGATTGATCCGCTCCAGCAGGTCCACCGTGAGGGCTTCGCAATCAGGCAGTTCGACGGCGGCGGCGCTGAGGTCGTCGTCGCTCGAATAGGTGGAGCGCACCGCAATCACGGGCAGGCCAGCCGCCCGCGCCGAGAGAACGCCGTTGCGCGAATCCTCGATCGCCACGCATTGCTCCGCCGGCTTGCCGAGTTCGCGCAGGGCGAGCTCATAAACGTCCGGCGCTGGCTTCTTCTTCTCGACCATGTCGCCGGCCCCGACAACGGGGAAAATATCGCGCCAATGCGCGCCGAGCGTGGATTTGAGCAAGGATTCGATATTCGGCATGGAGGTCGTCGTCGCAATGGCGAGCGTGAGCCCTTGGGCTCGCGCGGCCTCGATGAAATCGACGACGCCCGGCCGAAGCGGCACCGCGCCCGCGTCCACCATGCCGGTATAGATGTCGGTTTTCGCGCGATGGAGCCTGGCGACGAATTCAGGATCGGCGACGCCGCCGGTCTGTTCGATGAAATGCGTGATTCTTTCCTTGCCGCCGGTGACTTTCAGCAATTGCCGGTACAGGGCCACGTCCCAATTCCAGTCGAGGCCAAAATCGGCGAAGGCGCGGTTGAAGGCGATGCGATGCACCTCCTCCGTCTCAGCCAAGGTGCCGTCCATGTCGAAAATCACGCAATCGATCACCAGCGTCTCCTCCGTCAAGTTGGGGCGAAAGTGACGGGGTGAAGCCGAAAAGGAAATTTAAAAATTCACAACCTGTTTTAAGATGATCTTTCGCCACCTCATTGCGGCAGGATCCCGAAGATCTTGCGCAGAAAGCCGGGGGCGATGGCGGAAAGCGGGTTGACCGAAAGAACCGGGGCGCTGGTTTTGCCCGACACCCGGAAATTGACCCCGATCAGGCCTTCCTGCGAACCGCCGCCGAGCACCAGCCCCAGGACCGGAAGCTGGCCGAACAGATTGTTCACGCCATAAGCCGGCACGAATGTGCCATTCAGGTCCATGGTGTCGCGATCGAAATCGATCCAGCCCTCAATCGTCGAGCCGATGGTCGGATTGGCGATCGCCCCATCGCGGATGTTCAGCCGACTACCGCTCTTGTCGAGCATGGCGTGAAGGCGCGAGAAAGTCACGGCGTTCGGGTCGAGCTTGACCTTGCTGGCGATCTGGCCCGCGCTCGGCGCGGAGGCGAAGCTTTTTAACGCCGGCTCGCCGCGCAGCACGAAATTCTCGATATCGACCGTTCCGGAAAAACCGGCGTCGGCCAGCCGCAATTCGGCGTCGAACGCGCCGCCCTCCATATGTGTGTAGAAGTCGAAAAAGGCGAGCAGCGCCCCGCCGTCCGAGGTGGTGAGCGAAAACAGCGGCGCGCCGCCGTCGGGATGGCTCAGCACCCCCTTGACCGCGTCGCCGCCGAGCTTGCCGGATAGGCTCAGGGCCTGGAATTGACCCGTTTTTTTCCGCGCCACCCGTAAAGCCGCATTGGAGATGATCTGGCGATTGGCGCCGGTCAGCAGGGTCGCGTTGAGGTCGAGGTCGTAATCGGTCGTCGAGCCGCGCGCCGGACCGCTGCTGGTCAGGTCGTTCAGGAAGGGCCGCGCGTCGAGCGCCGCGCCCTTGGCCGTGATCTTCATCATGTCGCCGGTCTTTTCGGCGACGATCTGAAGATTGTCGCCAGGCGAAAATCTGACGTCCGGCAACCGGGCGCCGGCGAGACCGCCGTCGGGACTGAGCAGGATGACGCCTTTCGCGCTCTGCCCGCCGCCGTCATAGACGAAATCGTCGAGCGTGGCGGCGCCGCGATCGTCCTCGCGATAGTTGAAAGTGGATTTTCCCGGACGGCCCGCCGGCTTGTAAAGCCCCGGAACGGGATAGATCAGGCCGGTCTTGAGGAAGTCCAGCTCGACCTGCGCCTGGGGATGGGCGGCGCCGACTTCGCCGACGATCTTCACGCCGACCGGCCCGACCACGCTCGCGCCGAAATTCAGGCCGGCCTTGATCCGCGCCGCCTCGTCCATCGGAAAAGCGATGGTTCCCTTGGGAGGCTCATTGTCGTTGCGGGTGAATTCAAGGGTCGCCGGCGCGCCGAACAATTTGCCCGTCCCCGTCACATGGGTGACGCCGCCGGCGAGGCTGACGGCGAGCGAACCTTGTTCGAGGTTGGCCTTGCCGACGAGATGGTCGGCGAAGAAATTATCGACTTTGGCGTTGACCTCGATGCTGGCGAGGCTCGGATCATAAACCGCCTGGAGCTTGGTGCGGTAAACGAAATCGCCTTCGAACTGGCCGCGCGTCGTCTTGGGATCGAGCGGCAGGCTGATTGTCTTGGCGAAGCCGGGGGACGAGAGCACCTCGCCCAGCGTGTCCAGTCCGCCCTTGCCATGAGCGCCGACGCTCATCGCCATCGGCTTGGTCTCGAAATCCGGCATCGAGAAGACGCCGTTGGAGAGTTCGATCCGTCGTCCCTGCTCGCCTTCCATGTAGCCAACGCTGGCGTTGATGCGCGCGGCGCGCCCCGAGGAATGGCCCTTGGCGTCCAGGCCCTTCACGGGCGGCGCGCCGTCGAGAAATGTGAAGGAGACGTCGCGGATCGAATAATCCATCGAAACGCGCTCATCCATCGGCGCGTGCTGGGCGCGCATCATCCGCAGGTCAAGATCGTCGAGATCGATCGCCATACGGAAGCTTTCGAGCTTTCCGTCGATCAAATGGTCGCCCACCCAGCCGCGAACCGGCGCGCCGAAGGCGTTGGGCCAGACCGCGAGCGCCCCGGCCGCGGTCATGTTGCCTGCCGAAATGCCCAGCCGCATGTGAACGCCCGCAACCCAATCGATCGTGCCCTGCACGGCGGCCGCCACTTCCGGACCGACCAGTTCGATGCGATTGATGCTCAGGATCTTGTTCGGCGCATCGATGGCGAGGTCGACCTTAACCTTGTTGATGGCGACCGATTTCTCGGCGGGGCGCTCAGGTCCGATCACGCAGGGTTCGGC